>SCUQ01000613.1 GCA_004297635.1 Rhizorhabdus sp.
GCGATAAAGTCTGGATTGTCCCGGCCCAGAGTCACGCAATACGATGACATCGAAAGCTCGGCGGCATCGAACTCGCGATTGCGCAGCATCCGGAAGAACGTTTCCTCGACGGACAGCACCTGAAAGTTGAGATCGATCCCATCGGGGCGGACCGTCTGCGACAGCAGCGCCTCGGTGCGATCATAGCCCCAACAGGCGAGCGAGAGGTTCAATCTAGTCATACGGAAACGGCCTCCAAAGTGTCGATAATCATGGCTGTGGGTGCGATTTCGCTGCCGGTGCGGCTCGATTCGAGTAGGGCTGCGCAGCACGCCACCGTCTTCACGCCCCAGCGGCCATCATGGATCGGCTGGACCAGACCGAGTGCGCCTTCAACGAATTCATCGATGACCTCGACCCGCGGCAGGCTTGGCGGATCGATCGCGAGAAACTCACGGTGTTCATCGCCATAGAGCGTGATGCCTTGGGGCGAGAGCTTGAGATCGGCGCGTTCGCAACTGACCAGCACAAAGCCGAAATGCTCATGATACGGCGCCGGCGGTTCGCTGGTCGATGCGCCGTCCTCGCCATACGCTCGGCGTATCTTGGCAGCGCTTTCGGTCGCTGGTTCGAGGTTCCTGAGCGCGCGCCGCGTGTCACCGTATTGCTCCGGATCCTTCTCGCGGCCGAGTTCCGATATCCAATTAACCAGTTCGTCGGAATCATAATGGGCGTAGCCACTGTACGTCAGCGATGCGACAGCCCCACCCTCGAATCCCATCATCGCGGCATATGCGCCCTCGCTCGGGCGACTGGAATCCCAATTGCCCGCAACCGCGCGCACGAATGTCACATCGCGTCCGACAAGCCGCCGCGCCACGTCAATTTGGTGAGCGGCTTGACTGTAGACAACGCCCCCACCACGCGCGCTGTCCAGCTCTTCGGGGCGACGCGGCCGATACATGAAATCGGTGAAGTTCATCGCCGTGAGTTGCCGCACCGCACCAAAGCCGCCGCTGGCGATCAACTCGGCGGCTCGGCGGACCGGGGCATCAAAGCCATGGCTGGGGCCGACCAGGAGCAGTTTGCCGGCCCGGCGTGCCGCCGCTTCCATCGCGACGCACTCGGCGACAGAGATCGCCATCGGCTTTTCGACCAGAACATGCTTGCCCGCACCGAGGGCCGCGATTGCCTGCGTCGCGTGCAGTTCGTGTGGCGTCGCGATATAGACGGCATCAATATCGGCGGCGAGCAACCCCTCCAGGCTTTCATATGACTTGGCTCCGAACTCGCGCGTGAATTGAGCACGTGGGGACGCGCGCAGATCGAACGCCGCGGCGATCTCGACCCGTGGGTGCGCGCGCAACGCCGGAAGCGTCAGCATGAACCCCCGGCCAAGGCCGACAATGCCGATCCGAAGTGCCTTCATGTTTATCCTCGATCTGCCAGGTCGGTCCTTGAAATGCGGCCCGCTTGAAACGCACAATACTTCTATGTAGAAGTGTTTTCAAGAAGTGGATGAAACACCTTCGTGGCACGGCGCCTTGGCACAGCCACTTTGCGATAAGGATAGGCGATGACACCCCAACAAAATGACATCCTCGCCCGAGTCGAGGGCAGCGCGCCGATGGGCAGGCTGATGCGCCAGCACTGGATGCCCGCGTGCATGTCCGAAGAGGTGGCCGAACCGGATTGTACGCCGCTGCGCGTCCGCCTCCTCGGCGAGAATATGGTGGTGTTCCGCGACAGCAAGGGTCGTCTGGGCGCGCTTGACGAGCAATGCCCGCACCGCCGCGCGTCGCTGGCCTTTGGCCGCAACGAGGAATGCGGCCTGCGTTGCCTCTATCATGGCTGGAAGTTCGACGTGAACGGCAACGCCATCGACATGTCGTCCGAGCCGGTCGACGCCAAGCTGCGCAGCACGATGAAGACCAAGGCCTATCCGGTCCAGGAGGCCGGCGGGTTCGTCTGGGTGTGGATGGGCAATCCCGATCAGGTGACGCCGTTCGACAAGCCCAACTGGGCGACCGTACCGGACGACAAGATCAGCATCGTGAAGATGCATGGCGCATGCAACTGGGCACAGGTGCTCGAAGGCTCCATCGACTCGGCGCACAGTTCGAGCCTGCACTCGTCCAACATGCCGACGGCAACCGAGGTCAGCGGATCGACCGCGACCGACACCGCCTGGCTACGGCCGTCGGCCGACAAGGCGCCACGCCTTGAGGTCCAGAAGACCAGCTTTGGCTTCCGCTATGTCGCGATCCGCAAGCCGATCGTCGACGCCGATGCCACTGATTATATCCGCATGACACTCTATGTGGCGCCCTATACCGTCCACATTCCATCGAATGACCAATATCATCTGAGCCAGATGCTGGTCCCGATCGATGATGAGAACACGATGTTCTACTGGGTCGCCTGGCATCCCGAAAAAGGCATTTCGACCGACGCATGGCGCAAATTCTGCGGTGCCGAGATCGGCAAGGATGTCGAGCCGATCACCTTCAAAAAGATGCGCAACGCAGGAAACAACTATCTCCAGGATCGCGTAGCCATGAAGGACGGCGATTTCACCGGTATCTACGGCATCCCGGCGCAGGACATGGCGATGTGGGAATCGATGGGTACGCTCGCCGATCGTGGCGATGATCGCCTGGGGTCGAGCGACAAGGCGATCTTCACGTTCCGCACACAGATGTACCGCGCCGCGCAGGCGGTGGAAAAGGGCGAGCCGGCGATCGGCACGACCGAGCCGCACATTCCGAACGCCAAGCTCATGTCGTTCGAAGGCATCGTGCCTAAGGGCACCGACTGGCGGCTGCTCAATGTCTCGGACGAAGAGGCGGATATCATGCGGACCGTATCGACAGATGTCGACGCTCTCGGGGACGTCCGCGCTTGATGATGTCCCTGCCGCCCATTGCCGGGCTCGACGCGGATGCCGTCAGTCATTTCGTCCAGTCCGTACTCAAGGAGGATCTGGGGCTAGGTGGTGATGTCACCACCGACCTCACCATCCCCGCCGACGCACGGCTGATCGCGACGATCCAGACTCGCGAGCAGATTGCCGTTGCGGGCATCGATCTCGCCCAGGTCTTCTTCGAGGCCCTTGATCCCGATGTCCGGGTCGAGCGGCTTGCCAGGGATGGAGATGAGCTCCAGGCGGGTGCCCCGATCATGCGCGTGGAGGGTCGCGCCCGCCCGATGTTGTCGGCGGAGCGCTCGGCGCTGAACACGCTGCAGCACCTCACCGGTATTGCCACCCTTACTCGAAGCTATGCCAACATGATCGCGGGCACGTCGTGCATCCTGCTCGACACCCGCAAGACCATACCCGGCCTGCGCGCAATTGAGAAATATGCTGCCCGCATGGGCGGGGCGCACAATCATCGTATGCGGCTCGACGACGGCATCCTGATCAAGGACAATCATGTCGCGATCTGCGGCTCGATCGAGGCGGCCGTGCGCGCGGCCAAGGCGGGCAAGTCAGCACTCCCGGTCCAAGTCGAAGTCGACACAATCGACCAGATCGAGCCGGCACTGAAGGCAGGCGCCGATCGGCTGCTCTTCGACAATATGTCGGTCGAAATGCTGCGCGAGGGTGTGGCGCTGGTTGCGGGCCGCGTGCCGATCGAAGCGTCAGGTGGCGTGCGGCTCGATACCATCCGTGCGATCGCGGAAACGGGAGTTACTTACGTCTCCGTCGGCCGCATTACGCAGAGCGCACCGGCTGCCGATATCGGTCTCGATTACACAATAGCGGCTTGATGGTGCTGTCCGTCGAGGAAACGTTCTTCCGGATGCTGCGCAATCGCGAGTTCGATGCCGCCGAGCTTTCGATGTCATCGTATTGCGTGACTCTGGGCCGGGACAATCCAGACTTTATCGC
>SCUQ01000223.1 GCA_004297635.1 Rhizorhabdus sp.
GCGCGCAGCGACAAGAATCCGGGGCTGCCCTTCGCGCTGATCTCGGTGGTGCCGATGGCCGTCGTCGCGGCGTTGTTGATGAAGCAGCCCGATTTCGGCCAGACCGTGATCTTCGGCGCGGTGTGGCTGGTGCTGCTCGTCGTCGGCGGCGCGTCGATGAAGCTGATCGGATCGCTGGTCGGCGCGGGCTTGGGCGCCGTCGTCATGGCCTATCTTTTCTATTCGGTGGCCACCGAACGCATCAACAAATTCCTGTTCAAGCAGGGCGACACCTATCAGATGGACCGCGCGCACGCGACGCTCACCAATGGCGGGCTGCTCGGCACCGGGCCGGGCGCCGGCACCGAGAAATTCACCCTGCCCGAACCGCACACCGACTATATCTTCTCGGTGATCGGTGAGGAATTCGGGCTGATCGCCTGTATCGCCATCGCCTGCCTCTACCTCGCCATCGTCGCACGGGTCAGCTTGCGGCTGCTGCGCGAGGAGAATGATTTCCTGCTGCTCGCGGCGGCGGGCCTCGTCTCGCAGTTCGGGCTGCAGGCGCTGATCAACATGATGGTCAATGTCGGGCTGGCGCCCTCCAAGGGCATGACCCTGCCGTTCATCAGCTATGGCGGCTCGTCGATGATCGCGCTGTCGATCGGCATGGGGCTGCTGCTGGCCTTCACCCGCGAGAATCCCCATCTGAAGGAAGCGACCTACACGGTGCGGTGGAACGGACGATGAGCATCATGCGCCACTTCGCCCTCGCGGCGGGCGGGACCGGGGGCCATATGGTCCCCGCACACGCGTTGGCGGCCGAACTGATGCGGCGGGGCCACCGCGTCGCGCTTGTCACCGACGAGCGCGGCGCACGCATTCCCGGCCTGTTCGACGGCGTCCAGACGCATATCATTCCCGCCGGACGACTGGGCGGCGGTCCGCGCGAATGGCTGCAGGCCTGGCGCGACATCCGCGCCGGCACGGCCATGGCTGGCCAGCTCTACGAGACCTTCGAGCCTTCGGCGGTGATCGGCTTCGGCGGCTATCCGGCGCTGCCCGCGCTGCGCGCCGCCTTCAAGCGCCGCATTCCGACGATCATCCACGAGCAGAATGCCGTGCTGGGCCGGGTCAACCGGCTTGTCGCCGGCCGGGTCGACGCAATCGCCACCGCCTATCCCGACGTCCAGCGGCTGAAGCCGAAGTTCGACGACAAGACGATCCTGGTCGGCAATCCGGTGCGCGACGTCGTTCGCGAGATTCGCGAACAACCCTTCCCGGATCTCGGCCCCGACAGCATCTTCCGGGTGCTCGTGACCGGCGGCAGCCAGGGTGCCTCGATCCTGTCCGATGTCGTGCCCGATGGGCTGGCACTGCTGCCGCAGGGCTTCCGCCGCCGGCTCCAGGTGACGCAGCAATGCCGCCCCGAGGATATCGAGGCCGTGCGCAGCAAATATAAGGTGCTCGGCATTCCCGCCGATCTCGCCACCTATTTCACCGACCTGCCCGAGCGGCTGGCCTGGTCGCATCTGGTGATCGCCCGCGCCGGCGCATCGACGATCGCCGATATCAGCGTCGCCGGCCGTCCGGCGATCCTGATTCCGCTGCCATCCGCCGCCGACGATCACCAGACCGCCAATGCCCGCGAAATGGCGCAGGTCGGCGGCGCCCGCGCGATCCGGCAGGAAAATTTCACGCCGCAGGAACTGGCCAAGCAGATGCAGAAGCTGGCGCTCGACCCCAAGGCGTTGATCAACGCGGCCAAACGCGCGCACAGCGTCGGCCGCCCGAATGCGGCGGAAGATCTCGCCGATCTGGTGGAACGGATCGGTCCCAATCCGATCGTCGAGCCGATCCCCGTCGAAAAACTGGAACTCCGTCCTCTGAAAGGCGCATTCGCATGAAGGGTGTCGCAATCGACATCGGCACCATCCATTTCATCGGCATCGGCGGGATCGGCATGTCCGGCATCGCCGAGGTGATGC
>SCUQ01000224.1 GCA_004297635.1 Rhizorhabdus sp.
ACAGCGCACCGGCCGAGACATCCCGCATGGGCGGGATCATTTCGCAGCCGGAAGGCGTTCAGCTCTTGTGCAGCGAGGATCGCTATCACGTCCGTAGCACGCGCCGAGCAGGGCGGCAAAGCAGGAGCAAGACCATAATGGTAGAAAATCTGTGGAAATCCGGGACGGCGGCGGCATTCGCGCTGTGCCTTGCAGCGCCATCCATCGCACAGGACCCGGCTCCGCCGACGTCCCCGATGCTGGCCGGTACGCGGCTCGATGTGGTGGCCACCGGGGAGGTCAACGCCGTACCCGACATCGCGACGATCGGGGCGGGGGTCGTAACCCAGTCGCCCACGGCCGCCGCTGCAATGAGCGAGAACGCCCAGCGTACCGCTGCGACCATCGCCGCGATCCGCAAGGCCGGAGTCGGCGATCGTGATATCCAGACGACGACGGTGAATCTCAGCCCGCAATATCGCTACGCCGACAATCAGCCGCCTGTGATCGTCGGCTATCAGGCATCCAGCCGGGTGAGTGTGCGTTTCCGCGACATCAAGAAAGCTGGTCCGATTCTCGATGCACTGGTTGCGGCGGGGGCGAACCAGATCGATGGTCCGACCCTGTCGATCGACAAGCCCGATCCGCTGCTCGATCAGGCGCGGGAGAAGGCCGTCGCGGCTGCCCGCGCCCGTGCGGCTCTGTATGCCAGGGCCGCGGGGCTGCAGGTCAAGCGGATCATCGCGATCAGCGAGGGTTCGTTCGAAACCCCGATCGTCCGGCCCATGCCGATGATGGCGATGGCGCGTGCGGAGAAGTCAGCCGACACGATGATCGAGGCCGGCGAACAGAAACTGTCCATCAGCCTGTCGGTGACGTTCGAACTGATGTGACGAAAGCCGCCATCGTCCCAGCGGTACGGGATGGATGGCGGATAACCCGGCCGGTGCTCAGCGCCGGCCGGAAGCCTTCCAGCGGCTGTGTCCCACCGGGCGGTCGGGCCGACCGGTTCGGAAGCCGCGCGGGCGGCGCTCCCTGATCTTGGGTTTCTTGGGTTTGCGGTTGATCAGGTCGGACAGGACGACGACGACCAGGAAGGCCACGAAAAGTCCCGCGATGATCCATCTCAGATGCTGACTGCTCATGACGGGCTGCTCCATATCCGTCGTGACGGTACGCTACGCGGGACATAGTGCGCCGCGGCTGCCCTTGCCCGGGCAACGCGCCAAAACGGCTGCAACGCTACCGTCATAAACCTTTTCGCCCTTGCGGAAAAGTAGCGATTCTACAGTGCTGGATCAGCCGCCCTGTCATCGTAAAGAGCCAGATCGCGCCGCGTTCGGTCGAAGCTGTAGAAAGCCGGCATGGTGAAACGGACGCCGCTGCGGACCTTCAGCACGCCATGTTCGTGTCGCCAGCCTCCTGTGAAGGCCACCAGCATTCCGGCACGTGGCTTTAGGATGGAATCCAGCGCGGGAAAATAGAGCTCGCCGCCATCATAGTCGTCATTGAGATAGATTATGCTGGCGAAATCGCGATGCGCGAACTGGTGGGGCGAGCCATCGGGATTGGCGCGATCGGCATGCGGCACCATGTGCATCCCCTCGCTCCAGCGCACCAACTGCAACGTATCGGCGAAGATCGGCTGGTTGAGCCTGTAGAAGCGCGCGATTTGCTGCACGGACCCCTCGCTCGCCGCCTTCATGACGGCGGCCAGGTCGGGCCGCTGCGCGAGGACGTCGGAATAGAACAGCAGCCGGCTCTTCCAGTAGTCGTCCCCGATAAGCTCGCGGTTCCGACTGAAATCCTCGCCGCGCGCGAACGCCGCGAGTGCCTCGCATTGCGCGGGTGACAGGAAGTCCGGGACGACGACGAAGTCGAGCGAGGCTCGCATGGTGTCGCCGGTCAGGTCGGTCACGCCGTCCGCGTCGATCAGCAATCCGTCGCGTAGCCTTTTGCGTCCCGCGATATTCTGTCGGCTCTGCACCGTGGCCATGCCGTTCAGTACGCTGTCGGACTCCCAGGCCGGCGTGGCGGGTGACGGCCTGCTTCCGGCTGCGACCTTGGACATGCCGGGCAGGGCACCGCCCGTCAGCAGCGGCGAACGTCCCGCATCCAGTTTCAGGGAAATGCGGGCGACGGGGGCCGTTGGCGGGGCAGGCTTGGCGTGAATCGGCCGCTGACCGGTAGCGTCGACCGGACTCGCCAGCCTGACCTTGTTGATATGATCTTCGACGATCGTCCCATCCGGATGCCGGCCGACGAAATAATGGCGCTGCCAGGCCTGCTTGATGGCGTCCGGATCCTTGGCGTCCAGACGCTTCTGAAACCCGTCCCGCGCGACCCTGAAGGCTTCATGCTCGATTCCCATCGCCGGGTCGTCGGCAAGATCGTGGACCATGATATCCCACTCGCCCAGATAGTTTTTTGGGATAGGCATGATCGTGCAGATCGGTTCGCCTCTGGCGAAGCGAACCGTGCCCGGCGCGGTCATGATCCAGTTCATCGTGAACGGGTAGG
>SCUQ01000225.1 GCA_004297635.1 Rhizorhabdus sp.
GGGCAGCCACGATGACGGCAGGATATGGGCATGGTGCAGGGCGGCAATGGCGTGGTGAACTGGACGACGTTCGACCAGACACGCGCCTTGATCGGCAACGAATTCACCAAGATTCTGGGCTATTATCGCGACGATGCCGCCAAATGCGTCGTCGCGGTCGAGCAGGCCTACAAGCTGCGCGATGCGATCTCGATGGTACGCCCGGCCCACACGCTGAAGGGCGATTCGCTTCAGTTCGGCGGCGAGGCACTCGGCAAGCTCGCCGAACATATCGAACATAGCGCCCGCCGCTGCGTCGAGGAGCATAGCGCCCCCGACAGGCTGGACAGCGAGATTCTCCGGCTTCGGCCGCTGCTGATCGAGACGTTGGCGCTGTTCGAACGCGCATTGACCAAGGCGCCGGCCATACCGATCCGCCGCCAGGCCGCCGCGGGCTTCGGCCGCAAGGCCGGCTGACCGCTAGCGGCCGACCGCGAACAGGCGCTCGACGACTATTCCTCGGCCGCTTTCGACTGCAGCTGGATATAGTTCTGGATGCCCATGCGTTCGATCATCTCGAACTGGGTTTCGAGCGTATCGACATGCTCCTCCTCCGAATCGAGGATCGACTGGAGCAGATCGCGCGAGATATAGTCGCGGACCTGCTCGCAATAGGCGATGCCGTCGCGAAGCTGGACCAGCGCCTCATTCTCCAGCGCAAGGTCGGCCTTGAGGATTTCCTCCACCGTTTCGCCGATCCGCAGGCGTCCGAGCAGCTGGAAGTTGGGCAGTCCGTCGAGGAACAGGATGCGCTTCGCCAGCCGATCGGCATGCTTCATCTCATCGATCGATTCCTCATATTCGAACTTCGCGAGCTTCGCGACGCCCCAATGGTCGAGCATCCGATAATGGAGGAAATATTGATTGATCGCGGTCAGCTCATTTTTGAGCGTCTCGTTGAGGATGTCGATGACCTTCGCATCACCCTTCATGCCTGCCTCCATTCCAAGGATATGCCCGGCTCTACGGCAGGCACGACGGGATTAAAAGGGCGCCGATCCGAATCGGTTCCGGAAAAGAGTGTAAATACAATGCGTTGAGATCGTCATTCATTCGCAGAAAAGATTTTCGCGATTGCCATGCAATTGCGCCGGGGAAAGCGCGGCCCAACGCAGCCATGCGCGTCCGAAAATGTGCCCGGATCAGGCGGCGGCCGTCTCTTCCTCGACGATGCTGCGCGCGAACGGCAGGCACTGGCCACAGCGCGGGCGGCGGCCCAGCGACTCATACGCGCTGCGCGGACAGGTGGCGCCCCTCCGGACGGCATCCCGCACTTCGGTTTCCCGGATCGCATTGCAGATACACACAACCATCGCGACACCTCTCGATTCGCAAAGTAGCGCTATTGCGACTGAATATCAATAGACATTGCGCAACATCTGCCACACCACTTGCATGGCCGGTGAAGGCCTGCTCTAGCCGCCGCCGATGATCGAGATACCGCGCCAGCGCCGCGCCCGCATCGCCGCAGCCTTTGGCGGCGCCAGGGATTATGCCGAGGCGGCCGACGCCCAGGCGCAAGCGGCGGTGCTGCTTGCGGGCCGAATCGCCGCGGCGGGGGTCGGCCCCGATCCGCGCATCCTGGAACTCGGTTGCGGCACCGGTTTCCTCACCCGGGCACTCGCGGCGGCGATCGGCCCCGCCCGCTGGACGGTAAGCGATCTCGCCCCCGAAATGATCGCACGGGCGCGGGCCGCGCACGCCATCGACGCCGACTGGCGCGTGATCGATGGCGAGGCGCTCGATCCCGCCCTCGGCCGATTCGACCTGATCGCATCGAGCATGGCGTTCCAGTGGTTCGCCGACCTGCCGGGTGCCATCGCGCGGCTGGCAGCGCAGCTGCGGCCGGGCGGCCTGCTCGCTTTCTCGACCATGGCGGCCGGCAGCTTTGTCGAATGGACCGACGCGCTCGCGGCGGAGGGGCTGTCCTCCGGCGTCCCCATCTATCCCGATGCCGATGCGTTGACGGCGCTCACGCCCTCAGGCTTCGCTGCGGAGGCCGACATCGTCGATATCGTTCAGCCCGAAACCGATGCCCTCGGCTTCCTGCGCCGGCTCAAGGCAATCGGTGCGGGTACGCCGACCGGCGACTATCGTCCGCTCACCGCTGCGGAGATGCGGCGGGCGATGGCGCGATTCGACGCCGGGCCGCGCCAGATCACCTATCGGATCGGCCTGTGCCTGATCGCTCGGAGACCAGGTGCAGGCGGCTCCCCCGCCTAGCGACCGACGTTGATCACTGCCTCGCCCTCCGTCATGCCCGACAGCGCGATCGTATAATGGCCGACGCCCAGGTCGAAATCGACGATCTTGGCGACCCCCGATCCCGGCGCGCCGTGGTCATGGCCGATCGAGGGGACTGGCTTGCCGTCGCGGATCACCTCGATCCAGCCCTTGGCACCCAGCGAGACATGATAGCGGCCGGGCTCGTCGATACCGATGCCCAGCACCGCGCCATGGTTGGCCGGTGGCTGGGTGAAGGGCGGCGCCACCGGATAGATCAGATCGCGCTGCAGGCTGAGCCGCACCGTGGCGGTCTGGCCGGGATCGAGCGGGACTTCAGCGCGCGCGGGCGCGGCGAGAAGAAGCGCGATCCCCAGGGCCAGCATCTTCAGATTCACGTTGGATCTCCATCACCATTTTCAGCGCAGGCCGGCCTCCGCACGCCTTCGCGGAGGTGCGGCGGGTCGACTAACGGCCTTCCTGTTTCAGTGGCCGCGCCAGCAACGCCGCCACGACATCCTTGACCGTCGCCTGGCCGGTCAGCAGCGCGCAGACCGCATCGACGATCGGCATGTCGACCCCGGCCGCCCGCGCGGCTTCCGCCAGAACCGGCGCGGTCGCCGCACCTTCCGCGACGGAGCGGCGGTCCCGGAGCAGTTCGGCGGCGTCCCGGCCCTCGCCCAGCCCCTTGCCCAGCGAGAAATTGCGCGAGCTGGTCGACGAACAGGTCAGGACGAGATCGCCCAGCCCCGACAGGCCGGCCAAGGTCTCGGCCCTGGCGCCGCGCGCCAGACCGAAGCGGGTCATTTCGGCAAAGCCCCGGCTGATCAGCGCGGCGCGGGCATTCTGCCCCAGCCCCGCGCCCTCGACGACGCCGCAGGCGATGGCCAGGACATTCTTCACCGCGCCGCCGATCTCGGCGCCGATCACATCCTGCGACAGATAGGGGCGGAAGCCCGGCCGCCGCAGCCGCTCGGCAAGCGACAGGCCGACGGCCTCATCGGCGCAGGCGAGCGTGATCGCGGTGGGATGCCCCGCCGCCACCTCATGCGCGAAGGTGGGGCCGGACAGCACCGCGACCGGCGCCGCCGGCGCGACCGCCGCGGCGACCTCGGACATCAACATGCGGCTGCCCGCCTCGATCCCCTTCGCGCACAGGATCAGCGGGCGGCCCGATACCGGCAGCCCGGCGACCACCGACCGCAGGAACTGGGCAGGCACCACGACGACGAGCGCATCGCAATCGCGAAGCGCCGCAAGATCGCCGGTCGCCCGGACATGGCTGCTGAGCGGCACGCCGGGCAGGAAGATCGGGTTGGCATTGATCGCGTTGACCGCATCGACCACTTCGGGCTCGCGTGCCCAGAGCAGCACGTCCGATCCATCGCTGGCGATCACCTGCGCCATCGCGGTGCCCCAGGCACCACCGCCGATAACGCCCAGCCTGGGATAGTCCATCGTCATGCCTTCACTCCGGCGCCGCGCGCCTTTTCCGCACTGGGATCGAGCGGCCAGCGAGGCCGCGCCGGCACGTCCATATCGTCGATCAGCCCCGCCGCGAAGCGCTCCGCGCCCGCCCAGGCGATCATCGCGCCATTGTCGGTGCACAGCCACAGCGGCGGTGCGGCGAAGGCCAGGCCCGATCCTTCGGCAAGCCCCGCCAGCGCGGTGCGGATCGTCTGGTTGGCGGCGACTCCGCCCGCCACGACCAGCGCGCCGACATCGCCCTGCACCTTGTCGATGGCGATGCGGGTGCGATCGACCAGGCAATCCACCACCGCCTGCTGGAAGGATGCGGCGATGTCCTGCGGGCTGTGCTGCCCGGCGTCGCGCGCACGCAGCACCGCGCTCTTCAATCCCGCGAAGGAGAAATGCGGATCTCCGCTGCCGACCAGAGGGCGCGGCAGTGGAACCGCCTTCGGGTTCCCCGCCCGCGCGGCGGCCTCGACGGCCGGGCCACCCGGAAAGCCCAGGCCGAGCAGCTTCGCGGTCTTGTCGAACGCCTCGCCCGCGGCATCGTCGATCGTCGTCGCGAGACGGCGATAATCGCCGACCCCGCGTACCAGCAGCAGCTGGCAATGCCCGCCCGAGACGAGCAGCAGCAGATAGGGAAAGGCCAGGGTCGGATCGGCGAGACGCGGCGACAGCGCATGCCCTTCCAGATGGTTGACCGCGATCAATGGCTTGCCCGCGGCATGGGCGAGCGCCTTGCCCGTCATCAGCCCGACCATCACCCCGCCGATCAGCCCCGGCCCGGCGGTCGCGGCGATCGCATCGACATCGGCCAGGGTGATGCCGGCATCGGCCAGCGCCCCTTCGACCAGCGGCACCGCCATTTCGACATGCGCCCGCGCGGCGAGTTCGGGAACCACGCCGCCGAACGGCCTGTGCGCCTCCTCCTGCCCGGCCAGCCGATGCGCGAGGATGCGGCCGTCGCTGCTCACCAGCGCGGCGGCGGTCTCGTCGCAGCTTGATTCGATGCCGAGGATCAGAGCCATGGAGGCCCTCTAGGCGATCGGTCGGAGAATGTTAACCTTGACGGTCTAGCGGAGGATCATGGCCGCGATAGCCTTCGCCCCGACCGCTGCGCTGACGCGCGACGGCCTGCTCGCCCGGCGCGTGCCGGCGGCCGTGCTGTTCGGCATCGGCATCGCCTGGCTGGCCTATGATCTGCTGCTGCTCTGCCGCTTCCTGGGGCTGACCTCGCCGTGGATCCATGGCGGCTGGGCGGCGATCACCGCCGGCCTGTTCTGGCTGCTCACCCTGCCGCGGCGGCGCGATCTCCACGCCGGGCCGACCGTCGCCACCCTGCTCGCCTGTCTGGCCATCGCCACGCTGCTGATGCTGCTCGGCGGCGAAGGGCGCTTCTTCTACGCCAATGTCGACTGGCAGGTGCGCGATGCCGTGCTGCACGACATGGCCCGCCATCCCTGGCCGTTCGTCTATGCCTCGGGCGATCTGCTGCGCGCGCCGATCGGCATGTATCTGGTCCCGGCGCTCGCCGGAAAGGCCTGGGGCCAGCCCGGCGCCGATCTCGCGCTGCTGGCGCAGAACAGCCTGTTGCTGGGGCTTCTGCTCGCGATCGGATCGACGCTGTTCGACAGCACCCGCCGCGCGCTGATCGCGCTTGCGGTGTTCCTCGCCTTCAGCGGGCTCGACATCCTCGGCCAGCTCAAGGCCGGCCACGCCGCCGGCCTTGCCCCGACCGCGCATCTCGAAGGCTGGGGCCCGACGCAATTCTCCTCGACGATCACCCTCGCCTTCTGGGTGCCGCAGCACGCCATTGCCGGCTGGATCGGTGCGCTCGGCATCCTGCTCTGGCGCGCCGGACGGCTAGGGCTCGGGCCATTGCTGATCCTGCCGCCGCTGACCGCCCTCTGGTCGCCGCTCGCGGCGATGGGATGCCTGCCCTTCATCGCCTATGCCGCCTGGCACGATCTGCGCCGGCGCCGGATCGCGCTGGCCGATCTCGCGCTGCC
>SCUQ01000226.1 GCA_004297635.1 Rhizorhabdus sp.
TCTTCCTCGATGAACTGGACGACAAGAGTTCGCCGATGAAGGCCAAGGGCGTGGGTGAACTGGGTATCTGCGGGTCCGGAGCGGCGGTCGCGAACGCGATCTACAATGCGACCGGGATTCGTATCCGCGAGTTTCCGATCACGGTCGACAAGCTGATCGAACGGATGCCGCCGCTGACCTAGGCGGCGAACCGCACGGCGAATTCGTTGGCGGTATGCTCCAGCTGGCCGAGTTGCCCGTCGACCGCGCGGAAGCCTTCCTCCAGGCGGTCGATGTCGGTCGCGACATTCTCGGTATCCTCGCGGATCGAGGCGATCGTCATCGACATCGAATCGGCCGCCAGTGCGGTTTCGTCGACGGCGGCGGTGATCATGGTGACGGTGCGGGCCTGATTGTCCATTGCGTCGCGGATTCGGCCAGCCAGGCTCTCGACCTCGCCCACGGTGGCGCGGATCGAGCCATTGGCCTCGACCGCCTGATGGGTCGCGCTCTGGATCGCGCCGATCTTCTGGGCGATGTCGTCGGTCGCGCGGGCGGTCTGGCTGGCGAGGTTCTTCACCTCCTGCGCCACCACTGCGAAACCGCGTCCGGCCTCTCCGGCGCGGGCGGCCTCGATCGTGGCGTTCAGCGCGAGCAGGTTGGTCTGGCCGGCAATGTCTCGGATCAGGCCCAGAATCGATTCGATCGCGCGGGCGTGGCCCGACAGCGCCTCGGACACCGACAGCGCCGCGGCCGACTGCTCGGCCGCACGGGACGCGACGCCGGAGGCGATGTCCACCTCGCGCCGGGCATCGTCGATCGCCCGGATCAGCCCGGCGGCGGTCATCGCCGCATCGCGCATCGCGGTGGCCGACTGTTCGGCCGCGGCGGCGACTTCGGATGTCTTGCCGAGCATGCCGCGGGCGGAACCCGATGCGCGGAGGGTCTGATCGCGCAGCCCCCCGCATTGGCCGAGCGTCGCGGCCAATATGTCGCTGATGTCGGTCCGGAAGACCGTTCCGGTCGCGGTGCGGCGCGCCGTCGCGGCCTGCCTGCCCACCGCATTGTCATAGGACAGGATCAGTTCCAGCTCGATCATCGCCAGCATGTTGACGGTGCGTTGAGCAAACAGCACGAAGGCGGGATCGTCGGCGAAGCGCTCGGCGATCCGTTCCATCAGCAGTCCGGTCTCGTTCGTCAGCCCCTGGACGATCGCGGGGGCCGGGACCTTGAGCTTGAACATGAAGACGCCGCTCTGGTTCAGGCTGCGCATCCAGCGCTGGTCGATCGGCTGCGAATAGAGGTGGCGGCGGCGGTCGAGCACGGCGTCGATGTCGAGCGGGACGCGGTCCGCGGTCGCGCCGGCGGCACTGGCCGCCCGCAACTCGCGCGTCACCGGCTCCCACTGGTCGCGCGCGGCGCTCAGGATGATGTCCGACGCGCGATCCCACAGCCGCGACAGCGCGTCGTGCAAAGCGCCATTGGCGTTATAGGCGGCGATGCGCTCGGCGA
>SCUQ01000227.1 GCA_004297635.1 Rhizorhabdus sp.
ACCCTGCTGCGCAGCGCTGCCTGAGCGGGATTACGCCGCCGCGCTCTGCACCCGCGATCGCGCCGCCGCCGCGACCGACGGCGCGGTTGAATCGAGCAGGATGATGCCGTTGACGATCGCCAGCATCATCGCCGCCGCGCTGCGCGGGGCGACACCGGCGGGGAAATGCACGCTGCGGACGATCCATTCGTTCCAGCGCTCGGCCATCAGCTCGGCGGCGGTGGCGAAGATCTTGTCGTCGCGCGCCGCGCGTGCCGCGATCTCGAACCAGACATTGGCATAGGGCCGCCCCGCCTCGCTCGTCATCAGTTCGGCGGTGAAGCCGACCATCTGATGCGGCGGAATGCGAACGTTGCGCGTCACCCCGGCCAGATGCGCGGCGAACCGCGCCACGACGCAGCCGAGCACATCGGCGAGCATTTCCGCCTTCGTCCCGAAATAATAGAGCAGCATCCGATCGCTGGTGCCGAGCCGCGCCGCCGCCGGCCGCAGCGACAGGGCATCGAGCCCCTCCTCCAGCACAAGATCTGCCAGCGCCTCCGTCAGCCGAAGGCGCTTCGCGCCACGAGCGTCCGAACCATCCATGTCACGAATCCCCCGATTCTCTGCCGCCTTGTAGCATATGCTACGGCGTGCTGCACCGCGGGAATCGTGAATTTTCGTGTCAGTTCGGGGCGGAATCGGGGTAATGGGGTGCCTGTCGGGGAAATGCGCGCTCCGCTACCGGCCCGGTTGCGGGTGAGTCGGAGCGTCGAGCGTCTTGCCACCAACTAAGCTACGCGACCGCGATTGCCCTCAACGGCGCAGTACGACAGCGAGGTTGTTCGCCGGCATCGAGTGAACCGCCTCCAGATCCAGGCCAAGGCTCTGCGCCAAGGCGGCGACATCCTCCAGCTGACGCAGACCCCACCGGCTGTCCCGCGCCCGAAGGCTCTCGTCAAAGGCGAGATTGCTGGGGGCCGTCTCCACGCCCTGCTGAATATATGGCCCATACAGAACCAGCGGCCTGCCTACCGGAAGCAGCTTCGCCGCGCCTGTCATCAGCCCCACCGTCGCTTCCCACGGGCTGATATGGACCATGTTGATGCACAACATCGCATCGGCATGGTCGACCGGCCATTCGGGCGTCGATGCATCCAGCAGCAGGGGCGGGCGCAGATTGTGCAGGCGCGCGGCCTCTGCCCAGGCACGGATCGAGGCGAGGGCGGCGGGGTCGGGGTCGCTGGGCTGCCAGGTCAGGGCGGGAAAGCCGCGTGCGAAGTGGATCGCATGCTCGCCGGTGCCGCTCGCCACTTCCAGCACGGTGCCGCTTGCGGGCAGCACATCGTGCAGGATGGCGGCGATCGGTTCGCGGTTGCGCTCGGTCGCGGGCGCGTGGCGGCGGGCGTCGCTCATCTCAGGTCGTTGCTCCGGTCTGTCGCGATGTCCGGGCCGGCCGATGATTCCCGCTGCTCCGACATCGTTTTGGCGAAGTAGCGGACCGTCTTGCCGCGCCCCGCCAGATGTGCCGCCCCGACCTCGACGAAGCCGAGCGCCGCGTGGAAGGCATCGGAGGCAGGGTTGGGCGGATCGGCGTTGACCTCGCACAGCACGCGGGCATGGCCGGCGCCGCGGGCGGCGTCGAACAGCCGGTCGTAGAGCCGGCGGGCATGACCCCGGCCCCGCGCGGCGGGGGAGACGACGATGCGGTCGACATAGACGAAGCGATCATAGCGATCCCGGAACCACAGGAAATTGGGGCTGTCATAGTCCGCCGCCTGATCGAAGGCGAGCAGCAGCGCATCGGCCTCCCCGATCCGGCAGGCGAGAAAGGCCCGTTCGATCAGCCGCGCCATCCGGTCGGCGTCGAGCAGCGACAGCTCGGCGGCATGCGCATTGTTGAGCGCGAGCAGGGCGGAGGTGGGATGCGCGACGGGAACAATGGTGGCGGTGGCGGTCATCCAGCCATCTATCGTCATTCCGGTGGCCGCTGGAAGCGGACAGTGCGATTCCGGCGTGCGCGGAAACGCGCGAAGCGCCGCCTATTCCGCCGCCTGCGGCAGCGTCTCGTCCTTCCACACCAGCACCGGCTTGCGCGCCGCCGCCGTCTCGTCCAGCCGGCGGCGCGGGGCGAAGGCCGGGGCGGCCTTCAGCGCCTCGTCGCCCGCCTTCGCGCGTTCGGCGACCGAGCGGAGCGCGCCGACGAACTGATCGAGCGCGGCCTTGCCCTCGGTCTCGGTCGGCTCGATCAGCATCGCGCCGTGGACGACCAGCGGGAAATACATCGTCATCGGGTGGAAGCCCTCGTCGATCAGCCCCTTGGCGATGTCGAGCGTGGTGAAGCCCGGCGCGAGGCCATCGTCGCTGAACAGCGCCTCGTGCATGCACGGGCCGCTCGGCCCGAACGGCGCGTCGAGCAGGCCGTCGAGGCTGCGCAGCACATAATTGGCGTTGAGCACCGCATCCCCGGCGACCTGGCGCAGGCCATCGGCGCCATGGCTGAGGATATAGGTGAGCGCGCGGGTGAACATGCCCATCTGTCCATGAAAGGCGCTCATCCGGCCGAAGCTGCCGGGATGATCCTGATCCGCCGTCTCCTCCTCGATCAGCCGGAAGCTGCCGTCGGGCTGCTTCGCGACGAAGGGCAGCGGCGCATAGGGCGCCAGCGCCGCCGACAGCACCACCGGCCCGGAGCCGGGGCCGCCGCCGCCATGCGGGGTCGAGAAGGTCTTGTGCAGATTGATGTGCATCGCGTCGATGCCGAGATCGCCGGGGCGGACCCGCCCGACGATCGCGTTGAAATTGGCGCCGTCGCAATAGACATAGCCGCCCGCCGCATGGACCGCGTCCGAGATGCGCTTCATGTCGCGTTCGAACAGGCCGCAGGTGTTGGGATTGGTGATCATCACCCCCGCGACATCGGGGCCGAGCCGCGCGGTGAGCGCGTCGAGATCGACCCGGCCATCGGCGGTGGCGGGGATATTCTCCACCTTGTAGCCGCAGAAGGCCGCCGTCGCCGGATTGGTGCCATGCGCCGATTCGGGCACGAGGATCATCGATCGGTCGCTGCCCGCCGCGTCATGCGCGGCGCGGATCGCGAGCAGGCCGCACAGCTCGCCATGCGCGCCCGCTTTCGGGCTCATCGCGACGGCATGCATGCCGGTGAGCGTGACGAGCCACTGCGCCAGCTCATCGATCACCGCCAGCGCGCCCTGCACCGTGTCGACGGGGGCAAGCGGGTGGATGTCGGCGAAGCCGGGCAGGCGGGCCATCTTCTCGTTCAGCCGCGGATTATGCTTCATCGTGCATGAGCCGAGCGGGAAGAGACCCAGGTCGATCGCATAATTCTGACGGCTGAGGCGGGTGTAATGGCGCACCGCCTCCGGCTCGGTCAGGCCGGGCAGGCCGATCGCGCGGTGGCGCTCCAGCCCGCCGAGGCGGCTGGATGTAGCGGGTGCTTCGGCGATATCGACGCCGGTGCGGGCATAATCGTCGCGCTCGAAGATCAGCGCTTCTTCCAGCATCAGCGCGCGATTGCCGGTGAAGGTGGCCGGGGCGTCCGCCGCGGCAAGGGTTTCGGGCCGCGTCACCCGGCCTTCGCTGTTCATGCTCATGCCGCGATCTCCGCTTCGAGGGCTTGGGCCAGGGCCTCGACATCCTCCGCCGTACTGGTCTCCGTGACCGCGACGACGAGGCCGTTGGCGAGGTCCGCCGCGTCGGGATAGAGGCGTCCCAGCGAGACGCCGCCGAGAATGCCCATGTCGGCGAGCGCACGGACCACCGGGCGCGCTTCCCTCGGCAGCTTCAGGGTGAATTCGTTGAAGAAGGCGCCGTTGACCAGCTCGACACCGGGCAGCGTCGCCAGCCGCTCCGCAGCCGCCACCGCGCCAGCATGGTTCAGCGCGGCCAGGTTGCGTAAGCCGGTCTCGCCCAGCAGGGTCAGGTGGATCGAGAAGGCCAGCGCGCACAGGCCGGCATTGGTGCAGATGTTCGACGTCGCCTTCTCGCGGCGGATATGCTGCTCGCGCGTCGACAGCGTCAGCACGAAGCCGCGCTGGCCGTCGGCATCGGTCGTCACCCCGCACAGCCGGCCCGGCATCTGGCGGACATGCTTTTCGTTGCAGGCGAACAGGCCGACATAGGGCCCGCCGAAATTGAGGCCGACGCCGATCGACTGGCCTTCGCCGACGACGATGTCGGCGCCCATCTCGCCCGGGCTGCGGATCGCGCCCAGCGCGACCGGCTCGGTAACGACGGCGATCAGCAGCGCGCCCTTGTCATGGCAGCGCGCGGCCAGCTCGGACAGGTCGGCGACATGACCGAGGATGTTCGGATTCTGGACGACGACGCAGCTCGTGTCGGCGTCGATACCCGCCAGCAGCCGGGCCATGTCGTCGCCGGGCGCGCCGGGGGTGAGCGTGGGCAGGGCGGTGTCGAGCAGATCGCCGGTGAAGCGCGCCATCGTCTTCGCCAGCGACACATAATGGGGGTGAAGGCCGGCGGAGAGGATCGCCTTGCCGCGCTTCGTAACGCGGCGGGCCATGGTGATCGCCTCCCAGCAGGCGGTCGAGCCGTCATACATCGAGGCGTTGGCAACGTCGCAGCCGAACAGCCGGGCGACCTGGGTCTGGAATTCGAACAGCGCCTGCAGCGTGCCCTGCGCGATTTCCGGCTGATAGGGGGTGTAGCTGGTCAGGAACTCGCCGCGCTGGATCAGATGATCGACGCTGGCGGGGACATGGTGGCGGTAGGCGCCGCAGCCGAGGAAGAAGGGCGCCTCCCCCGCCGACAGGTTCCGCCGCGCGAGCCTGGTCATGTGCCGCTCGACCGCCAGCTCGGAGGCGTGGGCGGGCAGGCCGGCGATCGGGCCGGGCAGGCGGGCTTCGGCGGGGACATCGATGAAGAGATCGTCGATCGATGACGCACCGATGGTGGCGAGCATCGCCTGGCGATCGGTGTCCGTAAGGGGAAGGTAGCGCATTCCGGTTACTCCCCCCTCCCGCAAGCGGGAGGGGCAGGGGGTGGGCCCGCCGTCCGAGCAGCTCGATGCTGCGAGGATGGCATTTGGGGTGAGACCTGAAGCTCGCTGCGCTCGCGCCCACCCCTACACCCCTCCCGCAGGCGGGAGGGGAAGAAGCTTTAGAGCGAGTCGCAGAACGCCTTGTAGGCGGCGGCGTCCATCAGGCCGTCAAGCTCGGCCGGATCGGCGAGCGCGAGCTTGAAGAACCAGCCGTCGCCTTCGGGCGCGCTGTTGACCAGGGCCGGATCCTCCTCCAGCGCGCCGTTCGCCTCGCTCACCGTGCCGGTGACGGGGGCGAACACGTCCGATGCGGCCTTGACCGATTCGACCACCGCCGCCTCGCCGCCCTTGGCGACATTGGTGCCGGGGGCCGGCAGCTCGACGAAGACGATGTCGCCCAGCTGGGCCTGTGCATAGTCGGTGATGCCGACGGTGGCGGTGCCACCCTCGACGGCAATCCATTCATGGTCTTCGGTATAATAGGTCGTCATGGGTCAGCTCCCTTGGCGGACGTAACGATGGGGGACGAAAGGCATCGGGGCGATGGTGGCATCGAGGCGCTTGCCGCGCACCTCGATCTGCAGGGCGCGGTTGAGATCGGCATGGCCGGCGACGACATAGCCCATCGCGATCGGCAC
>SCUQ01000228.1 GCA_004297635.1 Rhizorhabdus sp.
CTCCGCTGCACGACGGCCATTATGGCAATTGGGTGCCCAATCCCGCGGCGATGGCGGCGCGGCTCATCGCCGACATGCGGGACGAGGACGGGACGATTCTGATCCCCGGCATCCTGGACAGCGTCCGCTCGCCGAGCGGGGCCGAGACGGCCGCCGTCCAGGCGCTGCCTCCGGTCGAGGATGCCTTGATCGAGCAGTTCGCCCTCGGCCGCAGCGAAGGCAATGAGGCGCTGGCGCAAAGCGTCCTTCGGCCGGCGCTCAACATAAAGGGGATCAGGGCGGGCGCCGTCGGCGCGGCGGCCGCCAACGCCATCCCGACCGAGGCGAGCTTTTCGGTCGACTTCCGCCTGGTCCCCGATCAGACGGTCGAGGGGGTCAAGGCGGCGGTCGAGGCCTTTCTCGACGCGAAGGGGTGGACCGTGGTCCGCGACACGCCCGATCGCGCCACGCGGCTCGCGCACCCCAGGGTGATCAAGCTCAGCTGGTCGCCCGGCTATGCCGCCCTGCGGACCGACATGAGCCTGCCGGTTTCGCAGGCGGTGATCGCCGTGGCGGGCAAGGCGGCCGGCAGACCCGTGCTCGTGCTGCCGACGGTGGGTGGAAGCGTGCCGCTCACCATCTTCGATGCCGCCCTGAAGGTGCCGTTGATCGGGCTGCCGATCGCCAACCACGACAATCAGCAGCATGCGCCGAACGAAAACCTCCGGCTGCGCAACCTTTGGGACGGGATCGATCTCTATGCGGCGATGATCGGCGGCCTCGACTGGTAGACCTGCGTCGCGAATTCACCTAAGCGCCGCGCTTATGTCGGACAACGCGAATAACCAGGGCCGCCGCGCGATCGTGCTGTTGTCGGGCGGGCTCGATTCGATGGTCTCGGGCGGGCTGGCCCGGGAGCAGGGCTTCGCGCTTGCCGCGCTCACCATCGACTATAATCAACGCCACCGGGTAGAACTTGAAGCCGCCAAGCGGATCGCTGGGATGCTCGATGTGGATCGCCACGTAACTCTGCCGCTGAATCTGCGCGCCTTTGGCGGTTCGTCGCTCACCGACGATATCGATGTTCCAAAGGATGGCGTGATGCCGGGCATACCGTCCACTTATGTGCCCGCCCGCAACACCATCTTTCTCTCGCTGGCGCTGGGTTTCGCCGAGGCCACCGGCGCGCGCGACATCTTCCTCGGGGTCAATGCGCTGGATTATTCGGGCTATCCCGATTGCCGGCCGGAATTTATCGCGGCCTTCCAGCATCTCGCCGATCTCGCGACCCGCATGGGCGTGGAGGGGCAGGGTTTCACGATCCATGCTCCGCTCCAGCACATGACCAAGGCCGATATCGCGCGGGAGGCTGCCCGGCTGGGGCTCGACGCGGGGATGAGCTGGTCCTGCTATGATCCGACGCCCGACGGCAAGCATTGCGGTCTGTGCGACAGCTGCCGGCTGCGATCCAAGGGCTTTGCGGATGCCGGGCTCGCCGATCCCACGATGTACGCCTGATGGCCAGCTATGCGGTCAAGGAGATGTTCCTGACCCTGCAGGGGGAGGGGATGCAGGTCGGCCGTCGGGCGGTCTTCCTGCGCTTCACCGGCTGCAACTTGTGGAGCGGCCGCGAGGAGGATCGCGCGACCGCGACCTGCAACTTCTGCGACACGGATTTCGTCGGCATGGATGGCGACCGTGGCGGCCGCTATGCCGATGCCGACGCGCTGGCGGATCAGGCGGCGGCCTTATGGGCGGACATGCCCGAGCCGTTCATCGTCATGACCGGCGGCGAACCGCTGCTCCAGGTCGATGACGCGCTGATCGCCGCGCTCAAGGCCCGCAGCTTCGAGATTGCGGTCGAGACCAACGGCACGCAGCCCGTGCCGGACGGCATCGACTGGATCTGCGTCAGTCCGAAACAGGGCAGCGACATCATCCTGCGGCGCGGCAATGAGCTGAAGCTCGTCTGGCCGCAGCCGGGGCTGAACCCCGACGAGCTTGCCACCTGGGACTTCAGCCATTTCCTGATCCAGCCGATGGATGGCGCGAACCTGCCGGCCGCGCGTGCGTCGGCGATCGACTATGTGATGGCGCATCCCAA
Organism: Rhizorhabdus sp.; assembly: GCA_004297635.1. Taxonomy (GTDB): domain Bacteria; phylum Pseudomonadota; class Alphaproteobacteria; order Sphingomonadales; family Sphingomonadaceae; genus Rhizorhabdus. Next base: position 2,084 of record SCUQ01000228.1, read on the forward strand.
ATGGCGGCTATCCACCCAGACGCACAAGGTAGTGGGCATCCGCTAGAGCGATTGCCCGGCAGATGGAAACATCTGCCGGCTCTAGGGGGCCATCACCCCGCCTTGCGATGGATGGTGATGGGAGATCAGCCGGGGTTGCCGCTCGCCGCGCTGGCCTGACGGGTTCCGGCCGGCACGCATGCGGCCTTCAGCAGATCCTTCTTCGTCCAGCACGCCTTGTCCATCGACAGCGGTTGGATCGGGACATAGAGGAAGCGCCGCGCGTGGATCATGTCGCCGGCCGGCACCAGGCTGTTGCGGAATTCACGCATCCGCTCGATCGCAAGCTGGGTGAGCTTGCCCTTGCCCAGCTTGCGGGTATCGCGGCCGATCGCGGCGGCCGTCTCGCAAAAACCCAGCTGTGCGTGCATCGTCGAGAAGCCGTTATAGGTCTTGGTGGTGTACTGATCGAGGGTCTTCTGCCAGGTCTTGCCGCCCGTGCGTTTGAAATAGGCGGTCAGCGTCTGGTAGGCCGCGTTGAGTTCGGCCGCGTCCTTCTTCAGCAGATTATTGTAGTTCGGCACCGTCTGCAGGATCGGCGAGAACTGACATTGCAGCGCCGCGACATTGAGCCCGGCGCGCATGTTCCAGAGCATGTGGGCCTTGAGCTCGGCTGGCGTGGCCTTGGGCATCGGCTGCCCCAGGCCGGGTTCATCGCCCGTCACGGGGCCACCGGTGAAATTAGGCTGTACCCAGAAGAGATATGCCGATGCGGGCACGGCCTGCGCGACCGCGACCAATGCCGCCAGCCCCGAAACCAACCATCGAAACGCCATGTGATACTCTCCCGAACCTGATTGAGATGCGCCCCCGCTCCTCTGTCTTACATTGCGTTGCTGACATTCCCCGCCTCCGCGACGCCATTGTCGGCGGCGGCGCTTCCGGCCTGGTCGAGCGTCGCGCTCTCGACCACTGTCATATCGTTCATCGAACCGTCACTGGCATTCATCTCGACGATATTGGTGCCGGTGTCGCCATCTTTCTTGCCGCAGGAGGTGAGCCCGGCGGCGAGCATGACCAGACTGCCGGCGAGGATGATGCTGACGGAAGGCTTCATGCCGATCTCCCTGCGAACACTGATTTGCGCGGCAGGATATCGTTAACGACTCGGCCACTCAAGCGCCCTGACGCAATCAGCCGTTGCAGTGCAGCCCCGACAGCATCGCGGGGAAATGGCGGGCGAGGGCGGCGTCGACCTCCGCCATGTCCGTGGTAGCGCCGAGCCCGGCCATCGATGTCACCGCATAGTCGCCCAGCCCGCACGGCACGATGCCCGCAAAATGCGACAGATCGGGATCGACGTTCAGCGAGAAACCGTGGAAGCTCACCCAGCGGCGGACCCGTACGCCGATCGCGCCGATCTTGGCCTCTCGCGCGCCCTGCCCGGTCCATATGCCGATCCGGCCCGGCTCGCTGCGGCCTTCTATGCCGAAGTCGGCCAGCGTAGCGATCAGCCACTTTTCTATGCCGGCGACGAAGCAGCGGACATCGCGTCCGCGCTTGTCGAGGTCGAGCAGCACATAACCCACCCGCTGCCCGGGGCCATGATAGGTATAACGCCCACCCCGACCGGCCCGGAACACCGGGAAGCGGTCGGGCGACAGCAGTTCGTCCTCGGCGGCACTGGTGCCGGCCGTGTAGAGCGGCGGATGTTCCAGCAGCCAGATCATTTCCCTCGCCTCCCCGGACCGGATCGCGGCGGCGCGCGCCTCCATCTCGCTCAGCGTTTCGGCATAGGGTGCCAGGCCGGGTGTCACCCGCCATTCGATCGCGTCATCAAAAGAGTCCATGTCCGACGCATATTGCGGCTTTTCGTGCCCGATCAAGTCCCGCGCATTGCGCTCCGCCATGGCGGCGGATAGGCGGGAGTTCGATTTGTGGAGTAGATGCCGGATGGGTTCATTCTCGCTGGGGACGATCTGGGAGCAGACGGTTGCTTTCCTGCGCCGGGAAAACGGTCTGCTCGTGCCGGTGGCGCTGGCCATCTACGGCCCCGCCCAGCTCATGCTCGACGTCGGCCTCACCGCGGCCATGGCCGCCCGCAGCGCACAACCGGCGCTGCCGTCCGAAGCGCTGCTGGTGTTGCCGGGGGCGCTGATGCTGCTGTTCGGCAATCTCGCCATTGCCCGGATCGTGCTGACTCCGGGGGTCAGCGTCGCCGAAGCGCTGGCGGGCGCGACGAGGCGCGTCGGGCCGGCGTTGGGCGCGATGCTCATGCTGTTCGCGGTGGTCCTTGCGGTGGGGCTCGCCATCATCGTGGCGGCAACGATGGGCGCCATGATCTTCGGCGCCGATCCGAAATCGCCGGCCCTGGCGATGCAGCTGTCGGCGCTGGTCATCGTGCCGATGATCGTCCTGTGGGTGCGCATGCTGATGCTGCCGGCCGTCCTGGCGAAGGAGGAG
>SCUQ01000229.1 GCA_004297635.1 Rhizorhabdus sp.
CGGCTGTCCACCGTATCATCTACGAGGAACTGGTGTGTGGCGAGATCCGCGAACCCTCGCGCGCCGCATATCGCGCGGTGATCGCACGGCTGGTCTCGGCGGGGGCGGAGGCGATCATCCTCGGATGCACAGAGATCATGCTGCTGGTTCGCGCGGAGGACAGCGCGGTGCCGCTGTTCGACACGACGACATTGCACGCGATGGCCGCGGTGGATCGGGCGCTGGCCTGAAACATGACTTTTTGGATCGGGCATCATCGGGCCCGTCTCGACGATGACGGCTCGTCGGCGCTAAACACGCCTCCATGACCACCGAATCCGAAGCCGCCGAACGGCTCGCCTTTCTCGCCGCCGAGATCGCGCGGCACAATGCGCTCTATCATGGCGACGACGCGCCCGAGATTTCGGACGCCGACTATGATGCGCTCATGCGCGAGAACAGCGCGCTGGAAGCAGCCTTTCCTGAACTGATCCGCGCCGACTCGCCGTCCAGACTGGTCGGTGCGGCCCCTGCCGGGCATCTCGCCAAGGTCTCGCATGCGCAGCCGATGCTCAGCCTCGACAACGCCTTCGCCGACGAGGATGTGGTCGAGTTCGTCGACCGGGTGCGGCGCTATCTGAAGCTTGACGATGACGAAGCGGTTGCGTTGACCGCGGAACCCAAGATCGACGGGCTTTCCTGCTCGCTGCGCTACGAACATGGCGTGCTGGTGCTCGCGGCGACGCGGGGCGACGGCACGACCGGGGAGGACGTCACCGCCAATGTCCGCACGATCGACGATATACCGCAGCGACTGAAGGGACGAGATCTGCTCAGCGAGCCGCCCGCGGTGTTCGAGATCCGCGGCGAGGTCTATATGGCCAAGCAGGATTTCGCCGCACTCAACGCTCGCCTGCTCGCGGAAGCGGAAGACCCCGCCAAGGCGCGGCAGTTCGCCAATCCCCGCAACGCGGCGGCCGGATCGCTGCGCCAGAAAGATCCGTCGATCACCGCCTCGCGTCCGCTCCGATTCCTGGCGCATGGCTGGGGCGAGGTCTCCGCCCTGCCCGCCGACACCCAGAAAGGCGTTATCGATGCCATCGCCGACTGGGGGGTGCCGGTCTCCAACGATTTCGTCCGGATGGACGGCGCAGACCAGGCGCTGTCGCACTATCGGGCCATAGAGGCGAAACGCGCCGACCTGCCGTTCGACATAGATGGCGTCGTCTACAAGATCGACAGGCTCGACTGGCAGAAGCGGCTGGGCTTCGTCGCCCGCGCGCCGCGCTGGGCGATCGCGCATAAATTCCCCGCCGAAAAGGCACAGACCCTGCTCAGGGACATCGATATCCAGGTCGGCCGTACCGGCAAACTTACCCCCGTGGCACGGCTGGAGCCGGTCACGGTCGGCGGGGTCGTCGTCACCAATGCCACGCTGCACAATGCCGACGAGATCGGGCGGCTGAACGTATGGCCCGGCGACCGCGTGATCGTCCAACGCGCGGGCGACGTGATCCCGCAGATCGTCGACAATCTGTCGCGTGACGAAGCGCGCGGCAGCTGGCCCTTTCCCGAGGTCTGCCCGGAATGCGGATCGGCGGCCGAACGCGAACCCGGCGAGGTCGATTATCGCTGCACCGGTGGCCTGATCTGCCCGGCCCAGCGGGTCGAGCGGCTGCGCCATTTCGTGTCGCGCCACGCGCTCGACATCGAGGGACTGGGCCTCACCCATATCGAGAGCTTCTTCCGCGACGGGCTCGTCCAGTCGCCCGCAGATATTTTCAAACTATCGCAGGAAACGCTGCTAACCCGCGAACGTTGGGCGGAAATTTCGGCACGCAACCTTATCGCCGCGATCGACGCCAAGCGGGCGCCGCCGCTCGACCGCTTCCTCTTCGCGCTCGGCATCCGCCATGTCGGCGAGGTGACGGCACGCGATCTCGCCCGGCGGTATCGCAGTTGGGACGCGCTGAAGGCCATGATCGACCGCGCGATCGAGGCGCGCGGCGCGGCCGTGCAGGCGGTAGGCGAAGGCGACGACAAGTTCATCGCCCGAACCGCGAAGGAACTGGCGGCGATCATCGAGACCCCCGGGGTTGGCCCCGAGGTCGCCCTGGCGCTGATCGACTTCTTTGCGGAACCGCACAATCAGGAGGCGGTCGCCGATCTGCTCGGAGATCGGAAGAG
>SCUQ01000230.1 GCA_004297635.1 Rhizorhabdus sp.
ACGAAAGCGACTCGTCCCTTTGCCCGGGCGGCGCTCATCACCGCGCTGATCTCCTCTGGCGTCGCGCCGGCCGGGAAATCGAGCCACGAAACGCCGAAGCGGCCGAGGATCCGTCCGATCAGCGTTTCCGTCGCGGCATAGAGCGGCGCGGAATGGACGATCACATCGCCGGGCCGGACCAGCGCGAGCATGAGCGTCGCGATCGCCGACATGCCGCTGGAGAAGCTCAGCGCGTCTTCGGCGTCCTCCCAGATCCCCAGCCGGTCCTCCAGAATCTCCTGGTCGGGGCCGTTGAACCGCGAATAGACCAGCCCTTCGGCCCCGCCGGGGCGCTTGCCGGTGACGCCCTCGAAATGGCGTTTGCCCGCTGCGGCGCTCTCGAACACGAAGGTCGACGTCAGGAAGATGGGCGGCTTCAGCGCGCCTTCTGACAGCATCGGATCATAGCCATGGCCCATCATCAGGGTGGATGGCTTCAATCGGCGGCCGCCGATCTCCAGCACTTCGGGTTTGGGGCGGCGACGCGGGGTTGCGCCGCTCAGCTCGGCTTCGGTTGGTTTTGTCATGATCTTCCTGCGAAATATTTTTGTGATGGCAGGAAGATGCGCCCGGTGGCCGGCGCTTACAAGCGAGTCAGCTTTTGTGCGATCCGGACGAGGGTCAGCCGAGCGGGCGGAGAAGCTGTATCGTGACGGCGATCCACGGCGGGTCGACGATCACCTGCTGGCGCGAACCCTGTCCCGGGGGGAGCAGCTGGAGGCGATTGGCGTCCCGGTCGATCAGGCGGCCGAAGGCGAAGCGGCCACCGGCGCGCGGCACCAGTACATCGCGATTGAGCGCGCGGCCGAACGCCTTGCGATCGAGCTTTTCGAGCCAGATCATGTCGCCCCGCCGATATTCGCCGATGCTGAACTCGACCAGCATGGTCAGCCCCTCATGGCCGGGTCGCGGCAGCGCTGCGATCTGCTGCTGCTGCGGCCTGGCCACGCCCTCGGGACCGAGCAGCGCGATGATGTCGAGTACGAGCTGTTCGGGGGCCTGCACCAGGTCGGCGGCGTCGACGTCGAGCGCGGCGGCGATGCGGTTGAGCCAGTCGATCGATACGGTGCGCGAACCTGTTTCCAGGCGGCCTATCGTCTGGGCGGTCGTCGGCGGCGTGCAGCGCTCGGCCACATCCTGCAACGTCATCCCCCGGGCATGCCGTACTTCGCGGATACAGGTCTTCATCGGCCTCTTCGTTCACCGGTTGGGCTGCATCCGTCATAGCCGGGCAGGTGGCTGCGGTACAGAAGGCGCCGGGTAGGGGAAGATTCTGGCATTTTCCGGCCTCCGGCCCTATCTGCGCGGCGAAGTGGAGCGACGATGGCGAAGATCGGCTGGGGCAGGATATTGGCTGGCGTGGCGACGGCGGCGGCCGCAGGCGCGGCCTATGTCTATTTCAAGCAGCGTACCGCCCGGGCGCCGCGGCACGAGACGTTGTTCGCCGAGGGCGGTTTCGAGATCCGGCGCTACCCGCCGCTGCTCGTCATCGAGACATCCCAGCATGGGTCGCGTGACCGGGCGCTGGGCAACGGCTTCGGCCTTCTCGCGGATTATATGTTCGGCGAAGGCCGCGACGGAGACGAGATTCCGATCACCATGCCGGTCCTCGCCGCGCCGCTGGCCGATGGCGGCTGGCGCATACGCTTCCTGATCCCGCAGGGCATCGACCGCGCCGCCCTGGACATGCCGGGCCATGGCATCGACATTGCCGAGCTTCCCGCCCGCGACGTGGCGGTCATATCCGTGCCGGGCAAGCCGGGCGACCGGCTGTTCGCAGCCCGCGCCGCCGAACTGCGGCGGTGGATCAAGGCCCAGGGGCGAACCGCCGCTGGGGAACCCGAACATGCTTATTACAATTCGCCCCTTAAACCGGGCACCGCGCTTCCCAACGAGCTGTTCATTCCGCTTGCCGGATCGATCGACGGAATGTCCGACTAACTGTTGCCCAAAAACAACAGTTCAAAACCGTCGTGATTTTTTTTCGAACCCAGGCAACCCTTTCATGAAAGGGTCGTTTAGCGGCTGTCTGAGTAACCGATGCGGCACCGGAATGGACCGGTATCCAAGTCGGTACACTGCAGAAACGGATGCGCTTGCGCGTATCCGGGTGAATAGTTTAGGTGAACACAGTTCCACATGGAACCTGTTGGAAAGGGGAATGATATGCGCAAGCTTGCCATTTTGGCAGCGCTAGCATCAACCGCGCTCGCTGCGCCGGCCTTTGCTCGCGACAATGCCTGGTATGTCGGCGTCGAAGGCGGCGGCATGATGATTGAGGACATGAAGTTCGATGTCACCGGCGGCACGCTCTCGCCGGCCGGTGGTCGTGCTACGGCCGATACGTCGACTGGCTTCGATGTTGATGGCATCGTGGGTTACGACTTCGGCATGGTCCGGGTCGAAGGTGAAGTTGGCTACCGTCGTGCACGGGTCGACAGCTTCTCGACCACGGTTGCTCGCACTCCGGCGATCTTCCCGGGCGGCGCCGGCGCTCCTGCCGGCACCTATCAGGATGCCTCGGGTAAGAACAGCGCGCTCAGCTTCATGATGAACGCTCTGCTCGACTTCGGCGGCGACGACGGCTTCGGCGCCTATATCGGCGGCGGTGCCGGTGTGGCGCGCGTCAAGTACAGCGGCTACAACGTCTCCGGTAACGACTTCCTGAACGACAGCGACTCCAAGTTCGCTTGGCAGGCAATCGCCGGCGTTCGGTATCCGGTGTCGACCAACGTCGACGTCGGTGTGAAGTATCGCTACTTCCGTATCGACAAGACCAAGGTCGTCGATGTGGCGGGTGCGCAGTATGAAGGTGACTGGCGTTCGCACAGCGTGCTGCTGAGCCTCGTCTACAACTTCGGTGAGCCGGCAGCTCCGCCGCCGCCTCCCCCGCCGCCGCCGCCGCCGCCGCCGCCCCCTCCGCCTCCGCCGCCGCCTCCGCCGGTGGTTGAGACGCCGGGTCCGTTCATCGTGTTCTTCGACTGGGATAAGTCGGACATCACGGCGGAAGCTGCGTCGATCCTCGACAACGCCGCGAATGCCTATGCCACGACCGGCCAGGCCCGCGTCCAGCTTGCCGGCCACGCCGAC
>SCUQ01000231.1 GCA_004297635.1 Rhizorhabdus sp.
CCTTGCGCGGATCGATCAGCACCGACAACGGCGAATTGCCGACCGGCCAGCGCGATACCTGGCGCACCGAATAGTCGATCATCGTCAGCGCCTTGCCGTCGCCGACGATCAGCAACGGCACCCCCTTCTGATACTGGAACCGTACCTTGCCGGGCTGGCGCAGGGTCAGCGTGCCGCTGACCGATTTGCCGTTCCGATCGGTCTGCACGAAATCGGCCGTCATCGTGCTGATCCCGCGCAGATGCGCCGAAACCTGCTCGAGCGAACCGGTCTGCGCGGCGGCGGGCGCCGCAGCGACAAGGGCGGGGATCAGGGACAGGACAAGGGGACGCATGATTTTCCTAGATATGTTTCGGTGCCCGCTTATGGCGAAGCGCCGCTGAATTGGAAATGAAGCATGGCCAACGTCCCTTCGGCGGCGAAGTTTCCCTATATAAGACGCATGACCACCCGCCCCCTCACCATCGCCGAGCGCGTGCTGAGCCATGCCGTGTTCGGTGACGCCATCGATCCGGACCGGGTGCGGGTTCATCGCGCCCGCTGGTTCCCGCTGCAGCCCCGCAATGTCGTGATGGCCCCCGACGGTGCGATCTGGTGCCATCCGGATGGTGTGCTGTACCGCGCCTGTTACGCCGCCGCACCGCTCGACATGCGGGCGCTGTTCGTCCACGAGATGGTCCATGTCTGGCAGGCGCAGACGCGCGGCCGCTGGTATCTGCCGCTGATGCGCCATCCCTTCTGCCGCTATGCCTACAGGTTGGACCCGGGCCGCCCCTTCGCCCGCTATGGAATCGAGCAGCAGGCGGAGATGGTGGCCGATGCCTTTCTGGTGGCGCACGGGATTGCCCGGCCCGGGGGGCTGAGCATGGCCGACTACCGGGCCGTGCTGCCCTTTCCGATCCGCCTCGGCGGCGCGGCGGACGGGGTATCGGGCTTCCCCGCGCCCGCTGCACAAGCTACAGCCCGGCCATGATCCCCACCGGCCTGCTCGGCGGCAGCTTCAATCCCGCGCATTACAGCCATCGGCATATCAGCCGCTTCGCGATCCGCGCGCTGGGCCTGAGCGAAGTCTGGTGGCTGGTGTCGCCCGGCAATCCCCTCAAGGACAGCGCGGCGGATATGGCGCCCCTGTCCGCCCGGCTCGCCTCGGCCCAGCGGATGGCGCGGCGCGCGCCGATCCGGCCAACCGCGATCGAGGCGCGGCTGGGCACCCGCTATACCGCCGATACGCTGCGCGAACTGGTCCGCCGCTATCCCAATCGCCGCTTCATCTGGATCATGGGCGCCGACAATCTGGCGCAATTCCACCGGTGGCGCGACTGGCGCGGCATAGCGCGGCGGGTCGCCATTGCCGTGATCGCCCGTCCGGGCTATGATGGGGGTGCCCGCGCCTCCAGGGCGATGGGCTGGCTACGGCGCTTCGTCCGGCCCGCGGCCAAGGCGACATCATGGACGAGATGGAGACCGCCGGCCCTCGTGCTGCTGCACTTTTATCCTGATCGCGGTTCCGCAACGCGGCTCCGGGCCAAGGACCCAGGCTGGCATCTTTCCCACACCAACCGAGGCCTGCGCGACCGTTTGACGCGCCGGCCGCTGCCATAGGAGTTACATTGACCGCCACGAACAGCATCGGCGCCTCCACAGGCACCAAGGATGCAGACCCTTCGGCCCGGCTTCATGAGCTCGTGCTGAAATCGCTCGACGACGATCAGGCCGTCGAGACCGTGACCATTCCGCTCGCGGGGAAATCCTCGATCGCCGATCATATGGTGATCGCTTCGGGCCGGTCGACCCGCCAGGTCGCCTCGATGGCGACGAAGCTCGCCGACAAGATCAAGACCGAGCTTGGCCGCAGCGTCCGCATCGAGGGGCTGCCAACCGCCGACTGGGTGCTGATCGACGCGGGCGACGTGATCATCCACCTGTTCCGCCCCGAGGTGCGCAGCTTCTACAATCTCGAGCGGATGTGGAATTTCGGCGACGCGCCCGCCCCGGTCGCAGCGCAGGCCTGATCCAGAACAGCGGCAGGGGGCCGAAACCATTTGCTGCTGCATATCGTTGCCAGGGGGAAGATCGGCCGCTGCCCCGAGGCCGATCTGGTCGATCGCTATCTGAAGCGCATCGCCTGGCCTACCCGCGTCACCGAATTGCCCGACACCGGCGGGCGCATGCCGTCGCGAGAGGCGGGCACCGTCATCATCATGCTCGACGAAAAGGGCGATCAGCTCGGCTCGACGGCCTTTGCCGACAAGCTCGGCCGCTGGCGGGATGACGGCCGCCGCGAAGCCCGTTTCCTGATCGGCGCGGCCGATGGCTTCGACGAGGCGCAGCGCCGCGATGCCGACCTGCTCTTCGCCTTCGGCAAGGCGACCTGGCCCCACATGCTTGCCCGCGCGATGCTGGCCGAACAGCTATGGCGCGCGACCAGCATCCTGGCCGGGCATCCCTATCACAGGGAAGGCTGATGGCAGGGGGTGAGATCATTCCTCCCCGGCATGGGGCAGGGGACCATGCGCGGCATGGTGGAGGGGGGCCGACACAGGCGCAGTGCTCGCCGACCGCCCCCTCCACCCCTTCGCGGTCCCCTTCCCCGTGCCGGGGAGGAATGATTGCCGTGGCGCTCGCAATATCATGCGCCGCCCCCCTCCTTGCCGCGCCCGCCGATCCCGGCACCGTCGAGCAGCAGCGCGCGCTCGTTGCGGCGAAACATCAGGCGGCCCTCGCGTCCGCCCGCGCCGCCGCGCTCGAACGGCAGGCCCGTGCGACCGCGCGCGCCGCCGACCGCGCGCGCGCCGAACAGGCTGCCGCCGCGGCTGCGATCCAGGCCTCCGAGGCGCGGATCGCGGCCGCCGAGGCGCGGCTGCGGATCGTCGACCGGCTGCGCGTCCGCCAGCGGGCCCGCCTCGCCGAGCGGCAGGGGCCGATCGTGCGCCTGACCGCCGCGCTCCAGACGATGGCTCGCCGGCCGGCGGCACTGGCGCTGGTCCAGCCCGGTTCGGTCGACGACATGGTGCATGTCCGTGCCCTGCTCGGCTCGGCGCTGCCCGAGATCCGGGCACGTACCGCAGACCTGCGGGCCGAGGTGGCGCGCGGCGACGCGCTGCGCCGTCGCGCCGGGCAGGCGGTGGCCGAGCTGCGGCGCCAGCAGGCCCAGATCGAGATCGACCGCCGCGCGCTCGCCCGGCTGGAAGCCCAGCAGCGGCAGCGATCCCAGGGGCTGGTCGACGATGCCATGGCCGCGCAGGACCGGATGATCGCGATGGGCGAAAAGGCGCGGGATATCGCCCAGCTGATCGAGGACCTCGACAGCCAGGCCGGCCTGCGCGCCCGGCTGGCGAACCTGCCCGGGCCGCTCTTGCGCCCCCGCCTGCCGGGCCGGGCCGCGACCCCGCCGCCCACCGAGCTGGAGCGGCTGGCCGCCGCCGCGAGCTCGCCGCCGCCCTATCGGCTGCCCGTGCTCGGCCGACTGGTCAGCGGCATGGGCGAGCTGTCCGAATCGGGGGTGCGCGCCCGTGGCCTGACGCTTGCCACCGCGCGCGGTGCGCAGGTGGTGGCGCCCGCCGCGGGCCGCGTCGCCTATGCAGGCGCCTTCCGCAGCTTCGGGCGGATCGTGATCATCGAGCATGACAACGGCTGGGCGACCCTCGTCACCGGCCTGGGGCGGCTCGGTGTCAAGGCGGACGACGAACTGATTCAGGGCAGCCCGATCGGCGTCGCCGGTGGCGGCGAACCGCGCATTACCGTCGAACTGCGCCGCAACGGCCAGCCGGTCGACATATTGCCGATCGTTTCGCGCCGGTGACGGCCGCGGAGACGACGCACCGTCGATCGGCGGCGCCAAGACATTGAAATATCATCGGGTTCTTACCATCTTCGACTTAAGTCTAGACGGCCAGGGGCGCTATTTCCCGTCACGTCAAAAAATTGTAGGATACAGGCTTCCTGGAGCGGGCGAGAATTGATGACGAAGACCCTGTTGCGTTCGGTTGGACTGTTCGGCGCCGGCATGATCGCCGCCACCCTGGCGCCCGCGATCGGCGCGGTCGACGTCAGCACCTATAAGGAACTCGATCAGTTCATGAGCGTGTTCGAGCGGGTCCGCTCGGACTATGTCGAAAAGGTCGACGATCGCACCCTGATCAAGGGCGCGATCGACGGCATGCTCGCCAGCCTCGATCCGCACAGCGCCTATCTCGACGCCCGCGACCGGCAGAACATGCGGACCCAGACCCAGGGCAGCTATGGCGGCCTCGGCCTGTCTGTCACCATGGAGGACGGCGCGGTCAAGATCATGACCGCGCAGGAAGACACGCCCGCCGCCAAGGCCGGCCTGAAGACCGGCGACTATATCACCCATCTCGACGGCAAGCTGCTCTATGGCGGTTCGCTCGACGAGGCGGTGGACCAGATGCGCGGCAAGCCGGGCACGAAAATCTCGCTGACCGTCGTGCGCCCCGGCCGCGACAAGCCGTTCGACGTGGCGCTGACCCGTGAGGTGATCCAGCTCAAGCCGGTCAAGTGGGAGGTCAAGAACGAGGTCGGCATCATCAACATCAACACCTTCGTCAATTCGAATACGGGCGATTCGGTCCGCGCGGCGATCGCCGGCATCCAGAAGTCGCTCGGCCATGATCCGCTCGGCTATGTGATCGACCTGCGTTCCAATCCGGGCGGGCTGCTCGATCAGGCGATCGACGTATCGGACATCTTCCTGGAACGCGGCGAGATCGTCTCGCAGCGCGGCCGCGAGAAGAACGACATCGAGCGCCGCTATGCCACGCCGGGCGACCTGGCCCATGGCCTGCCGATCATCGTGCTCGTCGATGCCGGCTCGGCCTCCGCCGCCGAGATCGTCGCGGGAGCGCTGCAGGACCAGAAGCGCGCCCTGGTGATGGGTGAGCGCAGCTTCGGCAAGGGATCGGTGCAGACCGTGCTGGAACTGAGCGACGATACCGCGCTCAAGCTGACAACGGCGCGCTACTTCACGCCGTCCGGGCGATCGGTGCAGGAGGGCGGGATCAAGCCCGATATCATCGTGCCCCAGCTCAGCGATGCCGATTACAAGGCCCGGCCGCGCCTGCGCGAAGCCGATCTGCGCCGCCACCTGATCAACGAGGCCAAGGTCGACGACAAGGTGCTCGAGGATGACGGCAAGCCAGATCCGCGCTTCCAGCTGACCGCCGAGGGGCTGAAGAAGCAGGGCATCGACGACTTCCAGCTCGACTATGCGATCAAGACGCTCTCGCGGATGAGCCAGCCGGCGCTGCGCACCGCTCTGGCGGGCGCCAAGCGCGGCGCGAAGTAAGGAAACGATCCCAGCAAAGATTCGTCATGCCGAAACAGGTTCAGCATGACGTTCGAAATTGGTATGCGCCTTCGATGACCCGTTTCGCCCAGGCCCGGCTCGCTGCCCTGCTCATTCCGACGGCGCTGATGGCGGGGGCGCTGGGTTCGCAATATATCGGCCATCTCTTCCCGTGCGAGATGTGCCACTGGCAGCGCTGGCCGCATTATGCCGCGATCGCGCTGGCCGCCCTCGCCTTCCTCGTCCCCGAAAAACCGGCCGGCCGCGTCCTCGTCGGCCTTGCCGTCGCCGCGATCCTCGCCAGCGGCCTGATCGGCATCTTCCACGCCGGGGTGGAATATCATTTCTGGCAAGGCATCACCCGC
>SCUQ01000232.1 GCA_004297635.1 Rhizorhabdus sp.
GGCGCATAAGCGCGCAGCCGCAGCGACCCATAGCGCTTCTCCGCCGCGGCGTAGAGCGCCTCGCCCATGCCGTGGAGACGCTGATGCTCGATCGTCACGCCCGCGCCGTCAGCCATGCCGCGCACCGCGGCAAGGGTGTGCGCATTATGGCTGGCGAATTGCGGATAGAGCGCCGGTGCGGCGTCGATCAGCGCCTTGGCGCAGACGAGGTAGGATAGATCGGTCGCCGCCTTGGTGGTGAACACCGGATAGTCTGGGCGGCCCGCGACCTGCGCCTTCTTGATCTCGCTGTCCCAATAGGCGCCCTTGACGAGGCGCACCATGATCCGACGCCCGCTCGTCTCGGCAAGCGCACGCAGCGCGCCGATCACCGCCAGGCCACGCTTCTGATAGGCCTGGACGACGACGCCAAGGCCCGTCCAGTCGCCCAGTTCGGGCTCGCCGACCAGCCGCTCGATCATCTTGAGCGAAAGAACGAGCCGGTCCGCTTCCTCGGCATCGATCGCGAAGTTGAGATCATGGTTCGCCGCGATCAGCGCGAGCCGCTTCACCCGGGGATAAAGCTCGTCCCAGACCCTCGCCTCCTGCACCGCCTCATAGCGCGGACAGAGCGCCGACAGCTTGACCGACACGCCGTGGCCCAATTCGGGTCCGGCTCCGCCCGATGCCCTGCCGACCGCCTCGATCGCATCGGCATAGATCCGCTCATAGCGCACCGCATCGGCGGCCGTGCGGGCGCCCTCGCCCAGCATGTCGAACGAGCAGAGATAGCCCTCCTTCCTGGAGCGGGCGAGCGCGTCGCCGATCGTCCGACCGAGCACGAACTGCTCGCCCATCATCTTCACCGCGGCACCGACCGCCTGGCGTATCACCGGCTCGCCAACCCGCGCGGTGATACGTTTGAGGAAGCCGCCGAGATCGCGCTTCGCCTCGTCATCGACATCGACCAGCCGGCCTGTCAGCATCAGCCCCCAGGTCGAGGCGTTGACGAACAGGCTGTCGGACTGGCCAAGATGGCTGGCCCAATCGGCCGAACCGATCTTCTCGGCGATCAGCCGGTCGCGCGTCTCGGCATCCGGAGTGCGCAGCAGCGCCTCGGCCAGGCACATCAGCGCCAGCCCCTCGCGGGTGCCGAGCGAGAATTGCTGGAGAAAACTTTCGACGACGCCCTGTTTTCGGGTCGCGCCACGCGCGGCTTCGACCAGGGCGCTCGCCTCGGTGACGATGTCGCGGCGATCCGCGTCGCTGAACGGCTGGCGCTCAATCAGGCTGCGGACGACCGCGCCCTCATCGGTATATTTGCCGGCGTCGATCAGGTCCCAGTTGGAAAGCGTGGTCGCCATAGGAGTCTCCGGTCGTCGGACATGATCGCCGACATATCATCATGATATTGTCATTCGGGCCGAAGGTGCTTCATATTATAAGCGTCATAGCCGAAGAGATTGCGATTCTATGCCGCCCGATCCGAAGCATGTTCCGATCGATGAAACCGACCGCCGCCTGTTGCGCGCGCTTCAGGAGGACGGGCGAATCACCAACCAGGCGCTGGCGCAACGCTGCGGCCTCTCCCCCGCCGCCTGCTTCGACCGGGTGAAGCGGCTGCGCGAGCGCGGCGTGATTTTAGGCTATACGGCGCTGCTCGACCCCGGACAGCTCGGCCAGGCCTTGATGATTTTCATCGAGGTGTTGCTCGATCGCACCACCGACGATGTGTTCACCGCCTTCTCCGATCATGTGCGCCGGATTCCGCAGGTCATGGAATGCCATATGGTGGCTGGCGGCTTCGACTATCTGCTCAAGGTACGCGTGTCGGACATGGCCGCATATCGCAGTTTTCTGGGCGATATCCTCACCGCGATGCCCGGCGTCCGCGAGACACGGACCTATGCGGTGCTCGAAGAGGTCAAGCTGACGACAAGGCTGGCCGTGTAGCGATTCTCCGCGTCGCTAGAATGCATGGAGCAAAGCAGGAAGGGCCCGCCGTGCGGACCACGGCGTCCGGCGGACGCACGAAAATCGGCAATATTCCGTCATGATTCCGCCGGTGAAACGACAAGTGCACTGCAGCAAGGATTCTTCGGCCGCACTGACATAAGTGAAGCACGAGGAGGGATTGATTTGCAGCGCCACAGAACGGTAATGATCGGGGCATAACACCACGGGCGAGGGGCACTAAGGGGGGACGGACGAAGCCATCGGCCGTCCGTTTCGCTTGTGCACCGCAAAACTGAATTGTCCGTCGCGCGTGGTGCGACAAAAGGGGCCATATCTATGCGTAATCTGAATTTCGGCTGCGCCGTCGGCGTGATCGCTGTTGCCATCGTCGCGAGCGCGCCTGCCCTCGCCCAGGACACCACCTCGTCGATCGCGGGTACGGTGACCTCCGGAGGCCAGCCGGTTCCCGGCGCCACGGTGAGCATCATCCATGTTCCCTCGGGCACCCGCTCGACCGTCACCACCAATTCCAGCGGCTCGTTCAACGCCAACGGGCTGCGCATCGGCGGTCCCTACACCGTCGAAGTTGTCGCATCGGGCTATGCCGATTCGAGCGTCACCGACATCGAGACCGTCGCCGGCCAGGCCTTCACACTGCCGATCGAACTGGCCGAACAGGGCGGCCAGGAGATCGTCGTCAGCGCAACCAGCATCAAATCGGCCCGTACCGTCTCACAGGGACCCGTGACGTTGCTGACCAGCGCCGACATCGCCAAGGTCGCCACCGTCAACCGCGACATCCGCGATCTCAGCCGCCGCGATCCGTTCGCCCGCCTCGACGATTCCCCCGGCGGCGGCCGCGCGATCAGTTTCGCTGGCCAAAACGCACGCTACAACCGCTTCACCGTCGACGGCGTGCCTATCACCGACAATTTCGGCCTCAACACCGATGGCCTTCCCAGCCGCCGCTCGCCGATCCCGCTGGACGCGGTCGGCCAGTTCCAGGCGAAGGTCGCGCCCTATGACGTGCGCGACGGCAATTTCCAGGGCGGCGCGATCAATATCGTGCTGCGTTCGGGCACCAATGATTTCCAGGGCACCGGCTTTTACGCCTATTCGGACCAGAGCCTGAACGGCAAGAAGACCAAGCCTGGACCCGGCGTCCCCACCGGTCGGGTCAGGCTGCCTGACTACAAGTACAAGAATTATGGCGCCGAGCTGTCGGGTCCGATCATCAAGGACAAGCTGTTCTTCATGATCGCCGGTGAGCGCATCCGCGCGCCGAGGCCGATCCCCGAAGGCCCCTCGGACAACAATGCGGGCACCGCGATCTCGACCCTGACTCAGGCGCAGGTCGATGCGGTTTCGGCCATCGCCCAGAGCCGCTATGGGTATGACACCGGCGGCGTGCTGAAGACCAATGGCGACAAGGATGATCGCCTGGTCGCCAAGATCGACGCCAACCTGTCCGAAACGCAGCGCCTGTCGCTAACCTATACCTATGCCAAGGACGCGATCAATTTCGTCCAGAATGCCTTCTCGACCGCACCGCAGGGTCTGGGCCTGACCTCGAACGCCTATGTGTCCAGCAATAAGCTGAACACTTATGTCGGTCAGTTGAACTCGCAATGGACCGACGAGTTCTCGACCGAAGTTCGTGGCTTCTACAAGGACTATGTCCGCGGCCAGAATCCGGTGCTGGGCCGCGGCTTCGCGCAATTCCAGGTCTGCACCGCGCCAACCTCGGACCGCACCACCGCAGGCGCTACGGCGACCGCGAACATCAACTGCCCGACCAACTTCGCGTCCGTCTCGTTCGGCCCGGACATCTCGCGTCAGACCAATGCGCTGACCAGCAGCACCTGGGGCGGCTTCGTCCAGGCGCGGCTGACCAGGGGTGACCATAATATCCGTGCCTTTGCAGACGTCCAGTCGACCAAGGTGTTCAACTCCTTCCTGCAGCGGTCGGCGGGCGACTATTATTTCGACTCGATCGCCGATTTCCAGGCCGGCAATGCCCAGCGTTTCCGGTACGCCAACGCCATCCCGACGCTGGTTCCCGAGGACGGCGCCGCCAATTTCAAATATCAGGCCTATGCCTTCGGCATCATGGACACGTGGAAGATCACGCCCGAATTCAACATGTCCTACGGCCTTCGCTATGATCTGTATGGCGGCCATAGCCGTGCGGTGCTGAACCCGAATTTCGTGAACCGCTACGGCTTCGCCAACAACGCCTTCCTTTCGGGCCGTGGCATCCTGCAGCCGCGCTTCGGCTTCGACTACAGGCCGACCAGCCGCCTCAACATCCGCGGCGGCGTGGGCATCTTCTCGGGCGGTACGCCGGACGTCTATTTCGCGAACAGCTTCTCGAACACCGGCGTCCTAACCAACTCGGTCGAGGTACAGCAGGCGAACAGCGGCGCCTATACCGGCACCGGCGTCAACGCGACCAATGGCGCGGCTATCCTTAGCAATGTCAACGGCACGACCATCCCGGCCGCTGCCAATGCACTGCTGCTCAACGCCGCGACCTCGGCCAACTCGACCACCAATGCGGTCGATCCCAACTTTAAGATCCCATCGCAATGGCGCGCCACCCTGTCGGCCACCTACAACGCCGATCTGGGCCCGCTGGGCGATGGCTGGGAGTTCGGCGCCGACTTCTTCTATTCGGCGGTTCGTAACCAGGTCTTCTTCCAGGATCTGCGTGTTCGCACCAATGGCCTGACCACCCCGGATGGCCGTGCGCGCTACACGCCGATCACCAGCTTCACCGACACCAATTCGGACATCTTCCTCACCAACTCGAAGAAGGGCCGTAGCTATGTCTATGTCGCCCGCCTCCAGAAGGCGTTCGACATCGGCGTCGATGCCGGGGTGAGCTTCACCTATCAGGACATCAAGGACCAGAACCCGGCAACCTCGTCGACGGCGGGCTCCAACTATGCCGCCGGTGTGTCGTTCGACCCGAACGGGCCTGCCTATGGCACCTCGAACGACGAGGTGAAGTACGCGTTCAAGTACAACCTCTCGTTCGAGAAGGAGTTCTTCGGCGATAACAAGACCACGATTTCGCTGTTCGGCGAAACCCGCATCGGCCGTCCTTATAGCTACACGCTGCGCGACACCGCTGCGCGCAGCCAGATCTTCGGTACGATCGGCACCGGCACCCGCTATCTGCTCTATGTGCCGACCGGCGTGAACGACCCGCTGGTGTCGTTCGATACCGCCGCCAATGCCGCCGCGTTCGACGCCTATGTCAACGCGACCGGGCTGGACAAATATCGTGGCAAGGTCGCA
>SCUQ01000233.1 GCA_004297635.1 Rhizorhabdus sp.
ACCGGTCCACGCGGCGCGCCCTGCACCCAGCAGATCACACCATCGACCCCGGTCTCGAAGCGGAAATTTTCGAGCTGGACGGCACCCGCATCGGCGTCGACCTGGGCCGGATGCGGATAGCGGGTTCGGAATGTCTCGATCCGGGACAGGAGATCGCGAATCTGGGTCTCGCCCGCTGCGCTGATACCGGAGGGCGGCGCAAGCGGCTCAGCCTCCATCGGCAATGCCGCTTCCGGCATGTCGGAGACCGGCGACGGGACCGCGGCAGCACGCGCCGGCTCGACAATCGGATAGACAGGCTCAGGGGCGTTCGACTCGGCGACCAGATCCTCGATCGACGCAGCCAGAGGAGCAAGGCTGGCCTCGGCGGTTTCGACCGGCCCGGGGATCAGGAAGTCGCTGGCGCCGAAACCTTCCAGGGCCTGTTCGACCTCATAGCCAAGGTCGCGGCGGTTGCGCAGCAGGTTGCGCGCACTGGGCGTGAAGCGCGGCAGCAGATCGAGCCACTGCCTGTTGCCGAGAACGACATGACCCAACACCGGGGCTGCGATATGCGGCAGATCCTCGGCAAACATCAGCACCAGTTCGGCAGGCACGCGACGGCCGGCCAGGCCGCGACCCGCAGCCAGGCGCAGGTCCACCGATATCTCGGGACGGACGGATCTGAGGAAATTATAGGCGTCGACCGCCCGCGGCGCATCGACCAGCGGATCGTCTATCCGGTGGCCCCGCCCCTGCGCGAGGACATCGACAACCTGACGCCACAAGATGGCGCGCGCCTCAGGAGTCGGCGCCGGCTGCGCGAGCAATGTGGCCAGCATATCATCGAAACGCAAAGGCCCGCCTCCAACCGGGTCGTGAATGATCCGCCCACCATTCCCGTACCCCCGATATTAGAACGCATCCGGCCGGGCGGAAAGAGCGTTTCATCGCTAACGGCACAGCTATTTTTATTGCACTTGGCCGAAACTTTATTATACGCAGAGCGGCTTTTTGTGAAAGGTTGCTCCATGGCTGGCCCATCTCTTGATCAAATAGATCGCACCATCCTGCACGAGCTGCAGGAGGACGGGCGCATGACCAATGTCGATCTCGCCCGCAAGGCCGGCCTGACCGCCCCGCCGTGCCTGCGGCGCGTTCGCGCGCTCGAAGAGGCCGGCGTGATCGAAAGCTACCATGCCCGGCTTAATGCCGCCTCGCTCGGCTATGGCATCACCGTCTTCGCGCTCGTCTCGTTGCGCAGCCAGGCAGAGGAGGATTTGCGCCAGTTCGAGGCGCATGTGGCCGCCCTTGCCGAAGTGCGCGAATGCCATATGCTGAACGGTGAGATAGACTTCATCCTGAAGATCGTGGCGCACGACCTGCAGGCCTTTCAGCAGTTCCTGACCTCGCAGCTCACCACCGCGCCGAATGTGGCGAGCGTCAAGACGTCGCTCACCATCCGGACGTCAAAGGACATTCCAGGGATACCGGTCGACGGAATCTGACGGAGCCGGACGGCGGAAACACCCAAAAGAAAAGGCCCCGGTCGCCGTAGCGACCGGGGCCTTTCCTACATAGCCGATCTTACGACGTGGCGGGCTTGGCCGACCAGACCTTCGCATAGGCCGCGAGCGGCGCGTATACACCGGTGGTCACGGCATCGAACGCTGCCTTGGCACCGGCCTTGTCACCCGCCTGCGAGAGCGCGAGGCCGAGCCGGAAATTGGCCTGGCCCGCATCCGCGCCCGGCTTCGTCAGCGCCAGCTTGTAGAGCTCGGCCGAGCGGGCATAATCCTTGTAGCCATACAGAAGATCGGCGGCCGTCATCGCCGTCTTGAACGTGCCCTTCGGACCATTGGCCGCGGTGATCGCCGCAGGAATCGAGGCCTTGTCGGGCGCAATCTTCGGCTGCGACAAAGCGATGATTTCGCGGGTATTCTGGCTGTTCGAGGTGCTGAGCTTGCCCGCCGCGATGCCTTCGTTGAGCACATCGACCGCCTCGTTCGGGAATTTGAGGTACACCGCCAGGGCGTAGTCGATATAGTTCGACGCCGCCGACAAGGGCAGCGCCCCGGCCGCGCGTGCGAGACGCAGCATGTCGAGATCGGCCTCACCCGACAGCCCGGCAAGCTGGCGGTAGATGAACAGCGAATCATGCCAGTTCTGCTTGACCGGATAGGCATCAAGCCATGCGGTCGTCAGCTTGACGAACTCGTTGGGCAGCTTGGCGCGCGAAGCGATATCCGCGCCCCGCCCATACCATTCCGAGGGAAGCGTTTCACCGGCTGCCGTCTTGGTGTCGATGACTTTCTGCAGCGTGGCCAGCGCCTCAGCCGGCTTGCCGTTGCGCGACTGGCTGTCCGCCATGATGGCAAAGGCATCGGCCTGGGTGCTGCCGGCGGCAATCGCCCGAGCCAGCGACGCCTCCGCCTTGGGATAATTCTTGGCCTGATAGGCAAATTGTCCCTGGAACCAGTAATATTGCGCGCGCTGCGCATCGCTGATCTGGTTCGCGGCCTCGCCGGTGGCGATGACCTCATCCAGTGCCGCCGAGAGCTTGGCCTGATCGCCGCTGACCTGAGCTGCGTTCAGGCGATAGGTGGCGACAGCATATTGCTCATCGGGAGTCTTGGCGATCCCCTTGGCGGTGGCGAGAGCAGCCTCCGCGGCGGGGATATCCTTTTTCTTGATCGCGGCATCGGCCTCGGCGAGCGGCTTGCGGACTTCCTGGCCGATCTTCAGCGCGGGGGCCGCGGCCTCTTCTTTCTTCTTTGCCGCGAAAGCCGGCGTGCCCGGCGCAACCGCGGCTACGGCAAGGCCAAGCGCCGCA
>SCUQ01000234.1 GCA_004297635.1 Rhizorhabdus sp.
CTGGAACCAGCCCTATACGTTCAGCCCTTACGGCTTCAACGGCGGCTATTACTACGCCCGCATCACCCTAAAATTCTGATCATATGAATGGGCCGGGTGCGAATCGATTCGCACCCGACGCCTATGTTTCCTAGACATGGCAGCAGCACAATCCTGAAGGATGGATGATGGGCAAAACCGAGATGGGCATGGCCACGGGCAGCCTGACCCGCCGTTATTTTCTCGAAAAACTCGGACGAATGGGCGGCACCGCGATGCTGCTCGCCGGCATGGACGCGCTGGGCTTCGGCATCGGTTCAGCGCTGGCGGCACCGCCGAAGCTCGAAGGCAAGCCGAAGAAGAACAAGGTGGTCGTGCTCGGCGCCGGCAATGCCGGCCTGGCCTCCGCCTATGAGCTGACCCAGGCAGGCTATGACGTCACCGTCATCGAGGCGCGCAGCTTCGCCGGCGGCCGCGCGCAGACCGCGCGCAAGGGCTTCAGCCTGACCGAGCTGGGCGGCACCACCCAGACCTGCGATTTCGACGAAGGCCTCTACATCAACCACGGCCCGTGGCGGATTCCCTATCACCACCACACGACACTCCATTACACGCGCAAATTCGGTGTGCCGCTGGAGCTGTTCAACAACGACAACGACGCCAGCTTCCTCTATTTCGAGAAGGGCAAGGGGCCGCTTGCCGGAAAGCCCGTGCGCAAGCGCGAGGCCGTCGCCGACATGCTCGGCTACAGCTCCGAAATCCTGGCCAAGCTGTCGCAGCAGGGCGCGCTCGACAGCCGGATGGGCGCCGAGGACAAGGAGAAATTCCTGGAGTTTCTGGTCGAGTTCGGCGCGCTGTCGAAGAAGGACCTGAGCTATACCGGCACGCCCGGCCGCGGCTTCATCGTCGATCCCGGCGCGGGCACCAATCCCGGTCCCGGCACGCCTTCGGTACCCCACAAGCTCGACGACCTGCTCGACAGCGGGCTTTGGCACATGGTCCACGGCATTTCCGAATGGGATCAGCAGCGCACCATGTTCCAGCCGGTCCAGGGCATGGAGCAGATCCCCAAGGCGATCGCCAGGCACCTGCCCGACGGCATGATCCGCTTCTCCACCGAGGTCCAGCGTATTCGCCAGAGCCCCAAGGGCGTCATCGTCGAGGTCGTCCGCGACGGCCAGCCCGAGACGATCAAGGCCGACTGGTGCATCTGCACCATTCCGCTGTCGGTGCTGAAGACGATCGACCATGGCCTGTCGCCGGCCTTCGCCGCAGCCATGGCGAAATGCGCCTATGCGCCGGTCGGCAAGATCGGCCTGCAGATGAAGCGCCGCTTCTGGGAGGAGGACCATTCGATCTATGGCGGGCATGTGTTCTGCGACAATCCCGACATCAACAACATCGCGCTGCCCTCGACCGGCTGGCAGGGGCAGAAGGGCGTGCTGCTCGGCTATTATAATTTCGGGCCCAATGCCGCGAAGGTCTCGGGCAAGTCGCCCGCCGACCGCGCCGCGATGGCGGTCGATTACGGCCAGAAGATCTTCCCCGCCTATAAGGAAAGCTACGAGACGAGCTTCTCGGTCGCCTGGCACCGGGTGAAATATAATCTGGGCGGCTGGGGCATGTGGAGCGACGATGCGCGCGCCACCGCCTATCCGGTGCTCACCGAACCCGATGGCCGCATCTACCTCGCCGGCGAGCATATGAGCTATATCGGCGGCTGGCAGGCCGGTGCCTTCGAGAGCGCCTGGCAGCAGGTTGAACGGCTTCACGCCCGCGCGATGAAAGGATGAGAGCGTTGCGCTTCCTGACCTGTCTTCCCCTGCTGACGGCGGCGATCGCCGCCGTCGCGCAGACCACCCACGCGCCCACCGTCGCGGCGGCGCCCGATCCCGCGCTCGATCCCACCCGCGTTTTCAGCGAGAATTGCGCCGCCTGCCATCAGGAGGACGGCAAGGGGATCGAGGGCGCCTTCCCGGCCCTGGCAGGTGACAAGTTCGTTCTCGCCGGTCCCGAGCAGGTCATCCATGTCGTACTCGAAGGACGCGGCGGCATGCCCACCTTCAAGGCGGACCTGACCGACGCACAGATCGCCGCCGCGATCACCCATATCCGCACCAGCTGGGGCAACAGCGCGGCCCCGGTAGCGCCAGAGACGGTGGCCGCGATCCGCACCGGCGAGGCGCCGAAGCCTGACGCGACGAAGATCATTTCCGCACACTGAAAACCCGCCCCCAATGGTTTAAGGAGATTGCCGTGAAGACCAAGATGATCGCAGCCGCCATGCTCGCTGCCGCCGCAGCGATGCCCGCGCTGGCCGCCCCCGCCCCGATCGACCGGATCGCCAGCCCGGGGCCCGACGGCAAGCCCGGCCTGATCCTGAAGGGTGTCATCGTCCCCGCGGGTTATGAGACCTTCTATCTGTCGGGGCAGCTCGCCGATCCGATCGACCCCGCCAAGAAGGAGACGGTCGACGATTTCGGCGACACCAAGACCCAGACCGTCAGCACGCTGAACAAGATCAAGGCGCTGCTCGAATCGAAGGGCTATGCGATTGGCGACGTGGTGAAGATGCAGGCCTTCCTCGCGGCCGATCCGAAGCTCGGCAAGATCGACTTCATGGGCTTCAACTCCGGCTTCAAGGAGTTTTTCGGCTCGGCCGGCAACCCCAATACGGTCGCCCGCTCCACCTTCCAGGTGGCGAACCTCGTCTCGCCGGTGTTCCTGGTCGAGCTGGAGGTGACGGCGGTCAAGGCACCGAAGAAGTAGCGGCGCCGTTCGGCACCGGTCGGGCCCCTCCCCTTCGGGCGGGGGGGGCCTCGTCTTTGCTCTTGCAGCCGGCGTCGCGCCGTCCCACCTTCGCCATCGGAGGAGACTGGATCGGAGCAACGCCATGCGCCTGGCCATCGCCGCAGCTTTTCTCGCCACGCCCGCCCTCGCCGCTCCCGATCCCGCCAAGATATATGCGGAGAATTGCGCGCGCTGCCACCAGCTCGACGGCAGGGGACTGGCCGGCGCCTATCCCGCGCTGGCCGGCGACAAGATCGCCGCCGGCCCAGCGGCAGCGGCGATCCGGCTCGTCCTCGACGGGAAGGGCGAGATGCCGGGCTTCGGCAACCGCATGACCGACGAGGAAATGGCCGCCGCGCTCAGCTATGCGCGCAACAGCTGGGGCAATATGGCCGGCCCGGTCAAAGCCGAGGATGTCGATCGAGTGCGCTCGGCCCGGAAATGATCAGACGATCTCGACCACGTCGCCCGGCGCCAGCCGCGCCAGCAGCTCGAGCAGCGCCGCCTTGCCGATCGCGACGCAGCCCTCGGTCGGGCGGCCTTCGCTGCAATGGAGGAAGATCGCGCTGCCCATGTCGGGCATCGGCGGCGCATCATTATGCCCCAGGATGACGATCACGTCGTAGAGACCGTCTTCGCGCTCCAGCCGCTCGGCCGAGTGCCCGTGCGGGTGCCGCACCGGTCGGTTATATTCGGGATCGGCCGCCGCGTCCGACCAGCCGTCCGCCGGGCGTGTCCAGCGCCACGGCAATGTCATGCCCGCGGGCGGCGCGGCGCGGCCGGGGCGGAACAGCACCGCGCGGATCGGCCAGCGGCCACGCGGCGTCATCCCATCGCCCTCGCGCTTGGCCTCGGCCGCGCAGGCCCCCGATCGGCCGATCTCGCAGGCGATCGTCGCGCCGTCCGGGCCAGTCAGCGTCCGCGCGATGCTATCGACGCGGACGATGCTCACAGCACATGCCCGGTGCGGTCGCGCTTGGTGGCCAGATAGGCGCTGTTGTGCGGGTTCTCGCCCATCTTGTGCGCGACCCGGTCGACCACCTCGATCCCGGCGCCCTCGAGCCCCGCGACCTTCTGCGGATTATTGGTCATCAGCCGCACCTTGCGCTGGCCAAGCAGCGCCAGCATCCGCGCCGCGACCCGGAAATCCCGCTCGTCGACGCCGAAGCCGAGCCGCAGATTGGCATCGACCGTATCGAACCCCTGATCCTGCAGGGCGTAGGCACGCAGCTTGTTGATCAGGCCGATGCCGCGCCCTTCCTGACGCAGATATAGCAGGATGCCCCAGTTGGCGTGGGTCATCGCCGACAGCGCGCCGGCGAGCTGAGGCCCGCAATCGCATTTGAGCGAACCGAGCACATCGCCGGTCAGGCATTCGCTATGCAGACGGACGAGCGGCGGGGAGCCGTCCGGGGCGCCGATGATCAGCGCGACATGCTCGGCGGCGTCGGCGACGTGACGGAAAGCGACGATCTCGGCCTTTTCGCTGACCGCGACCGGCAGCCGCGCCCGCGAGGCGATGACGAGGTGCGCCGGATCTTCATAGGCGTCGATCTGATCGGCCGACACCTCCGCCTCGACCGGCCCGTCCGCCTTGACGAACAGTGCGGGCAGCAGCCCCGCCAGCCGTGCCAGCCGAAGCGCCGCCTCGGCCGCGAGCGGCGCCGTCACCGCCATCGCGCGGAACGGCCCCTTCAGCGGCGTCGCCAGATCGCGTACCGGATCTGCCAGCGCCACCGCGACCGGCAGATCGAGCCAGGGAACCCGCTCGATCAGCGCCGGGCTCGCCGGGCTCGCCGCCTCGCGCTGGTTGGCGAGGTTCAGCGTCGCCGCCCGCGCGGCCGAGAGCAGCACGTCGGCGGGCGCATCGCCATCGAAGGTGGCCAGGCTCGCATCCTGCGCGGTCTCGATCGCAAGCGCGATCAGACGCTCGCCACCCGCCGAGATCGCGACCGGCCAGCCCCGCTTGAGCGCATCGATCGCGCGGGCGGCGTCGCGCGCCGCGGAGCCCCCGATATTCACACGTCGAGCTCGGTGATCAGCGGGATATGATCCGAGGGGCGGATCCACGACCGGCAAGGCTCGCAGACATAATGGTTGGTGGCGAGCTTCGCGACCGGGGGGCTGGCCCACATATGATCCAGCCGCCGCCCGCGATCCGACGCCGCCCAATCCTGCGCCCGGTAGCTCCACCAGGTGTAGAGCCGCGCGGGGGGCGGGACGAAGGTCCGGCCGAGATCGACCCAATCATGGCTGGCCTGAAGCCGGCCGAGCGTCTCGACCTCGATCGGGGTGTGGCTGACCACGTCGAGCAGCTGCTTGTGGCTCCACACATCGCATTCGAGCGGGGCGACATTGAAGTCGCCGACCAGCAGGGTCGGCTCCTTCAACTCCTCCGACCAGCGGATCATCCGTCCGAGAAAGTCGAGCTTCTGCCCGAATTTCGGATTGAGATCGCGATCGGGGATATCGCCGCCCGCCGGAATATAGACATTCTCCAGCCGTATCCCGCAGTCGAGCCGCACGCCGATATGCCGTGCCTCGCCATTATCCTGCCAGTCGTGCCGGCCATTGTCGTGCAGCGGCAGCTTCGAGATGATCGCGACGCCATGGTGCATCGGCTGGCCGTTGATCTCGAAATGCTGATAGCCGAGATCGCGGAACATCTGGAATGGGAAGGTGTCGTCGCGGACCTTGGTTTCCTGCAGGCACAATATGTCGATATCCTGCTCGACCAGGAACTGCCGAACGATATCGATGCGGGCGCGGACCGAATTGATGTTCCAGGAAGCGATCTTGAGCTTGGCCATATTGCCGCGATGTAGCGAGGGGCCGGCGGGAATGCCAGTGGCGCGGCGCTTC
>SCUQ01000235.1 GCA_004297635.1 Rhizorhabdus sp.
TGCTTTCCCAATAGCCCATCGCATCGGTATCGAGCACATGGCGGGCGGCAGCGATGGCGGCGGCGGGGGCGCCCGTCGACGGCTGCCCGAACTCCATATGAATGACCGAGCGGCCTTCCTCGCGCAGCCGGTGCGCAATGCGACTGATCGCGATGGCATGAAATGGCTCGATCTTCGCAACCATGGATATCGCCTTCCCGGACGGCCCGGGCTCCCCCGTTCAGCTTGCAGGCGACGAAGCCCCCGACGATCGCCGGGGGCTGCTTGTCGATTCAGGCGGTGAACGCCGCGTGGATCATGAGATCGATCTCGTCGGCGATGGCGGGAACCGCATAGCCCAGGCCGAAATCGCTCCGCTTGATAGAGGCCTTGGCGGTGAAACCGAGATTGGCCTTCTTGCTCATCGGGTTGGTTCCGGCGCCGAAGAATTTGGCATCGAGCGTTACCGGCTTGGTCACACCCTTGATCGTGAGATTGCCGGTGATCCGGGCCGTCTCACCGCTGACCTGCACCGACGTGGAGGTGAAGCTCGCCGTCGGGAATTTCGCGACGTCGAAGAAATCGGCGCTCGAAAGATGCTTCGTGAAAGCGGCCGACGTCGTGCTCATCTCGGCGATGTTGAAGGTCACCTCCACCTTCGCGGTGGCGGGTTTAGCGGGATCGAGGACAAGCGTGCCGCCACTTGATCCGAACGCGCCGGTCAATGGCGTGATGCCCAGATGGTTGACCGTCCACACCACCTGGGTGTGATTGTTATCGACCTTGTAGGTGCCGGCGGTGACGCGACTCGCATCGGCCGTCCCCGGCATCTGCGCAATCGTGGGAACGGCGGCGAGCGCGATCGCAGCGGCTGCGAAGGTGATGAATCTGGCTGTGGGCATGAACGTCTCCTCTGGCGTATTTCCCCCGCCTAGGGAGAGGGTACAGCCAAAACCCCGCGACCTCCAGCGCCGGCATGCCGATGGCGGGATCGACATCGACATCCCGCCGCCGCTTCGCCCCGTCAGATATGGATCGGCTTGCCCGTCACCGCCATCGCGGCTTCCTTGATCGCCTCCGAATGGGTCGGATGGGCGTGGCAGGTATAGGCGATGTCCTCGCTGGTCGCGCCGAACTCCATCGCCTGCACGGCCTGGGCTATCATCGTGCCGGCGACCGACGCGATGATGTGGACGCCGAGCACCTTGTCGGTCTTCGCGTCGGCGATGACCTTCACGAAGCCGTCGGGCTCGTGATTGGTCTTGGCGCGACTGTTGGCCATCATCGGGAATTTGCCGACCTTCACCTCTCCACGTGCCTTCGCGTCTTCCTCGGTCAGGCCGATGCCGGCGATCTCGGGCATGGTATAGACCACGCCGGGGATCAGATCGTGATTCACGATACCGGTGAGCCCCGCGATATTTTCGGCCACCGCGATGCCTTCATCCTCGGCCTTGTGTGCCAGCATCGGGCCGGGCACCACATCGCCAACCGCCCAGATGCCGGGAATGGCGGTGCGGAAATCATGGTCGATCTCGATCTGGCCACGCTTGTTGGTGGTGAGGCCGGCCAGTTCGAGCGCGAGGCCATCGGTGTTGGGCCGCCGGCCGATCGAGACCAGCACGGCGTCGGCCTCCAGCGTCTCCGCCGCGCCGCCCGCGGCGGGCTCGACCGTGACGGTCGCCTTGCCGCCCTTGACGGTGACACCGGTGACTTTGGTGGACAGCCTGAGCTCCAGGCCCTGCTTCTTGAAGATCTTGGCGGCTTCCTTGCGAATTTCGCCATCCATGCCCGGCAGCAGCTGATCGAGATATTCGACCACCGTGACCTTCGCGCCGAGCCGCTTCCAGACCGAACCCAGCTCCAGCCCGATTACCCCGCCGCCGATCACGACGAGATGGTCCGGCACCTTCGCCAGCTCCAGAGCACCCGTCGAGGAGACGACCACCTTCTCGTCAATCTCCACGCCGGGCAGCGGGGTGACGCTGGACCCGGTGGCGATGACGATGTTCTTCGCACGGTAGCTCTTGCCGCCAACGGTGATGCTGTCCTTGCCGGTGAAAGCGGCGAGGCCCTTCAGCCATTCCACCTTATTCTTCTTGAACAGATATTCGATGCCCCCGGTCAGCCCTTTCACCGCGTCGCGGCGCTGGCCATGCATGGTATCCAGGTCGAGCTCGACGGTGGCCTTGATGCCGAGCTTGGCCAGCTTCCCGCTGGCCGCCTCGTCATACAGCTCGGATGCGTGCAGCATCGCCTTGGACGGTATGCAGCCGACATTGAGGCAGGTGCCGCCGAGCGTCTCGCGGCTTTCCGCGCAGGACGTCCTGAGGCCGAGCTGAGCCGCGCGGATCGCGGCGACATAGCCGCCGGGGCCGGCACCAATGACGATCACGTCGAAATCATAGTCTGACATAATATTTCCTTGCCCGTTTGCCGGGGCGACTGGCTCAGAGATCGATCAGCAGGCGGGTCGGGTCCTCGATCGCGTTCTTGATCGCGACGAGGAAGGTGACCGCCTCCCGGCCATCGATCAGGCGATGATCGTAGCTGAGCGCCAGATACATCATCGGCCGGGCGACGATCTGACCGTCGCGGACGACGGGGCGCTCCTCGATCCGGTGCAGGCCGAGGACCGCCGACTGCGGCGGATTGATGATCGGGGTCGACATCAGCGAACCGAAGACGCCGCCGTTCGAGATGGTGAAGGTACCGCCCTTCATGTCCTCCATCTTGAGCGTGCCGGCCTTGGCTCGGGTGCCGAAGTCGCCGATCGTCCGCTCGATCGCGGCGACCGACAGATCCTGCGCATCGCGGATCACCGGCACGACCAGCCCGTTCGGCGCGGAGACGGCGACGGAGACATCGACATAATCGCGATAGACGATCTCATCGCCCTCGATCGAGCCGTTGACGGCGGGCACGTCCTTCAGCGCCATGCAGGCGGCCTTCACGAAAAACCCCATGAAGCCGAGGCGGACACCATGCTTCTTTTCGAACAGATCCTTATATTTGGTCCGCGCCTCGATCACCGCCGTCATGTCGACGTCGTTGAAGGTGGTGAGCATCGCGGCGGTGTTCTGCGCC
Organism: Rhizorhabdus sp.; assembly: GCA_004297635.1. Lineage (GTDB taxonomy): Bacteria > Pseudomonadota > Alphaproteobacteria > Sphingomonadales > Sphingomonadaceae > Rhizorhabdus. The sequence continues at coordinate 3,067 of SCUQ01000235.1, forward strand.
TCCTTGAGGCGGCTGGCGACGGTCTGGCGCAGGCGGGTCATGCGGACCCGCTCCTCCTTGCGGCCGCCGGCGGGGGCGGCAGCCGGCGCCGCGGCCGGCGCCGCAGCCTCGGCCGGCTTGGGCTGGGTCTTCGCGGCGGCGACGACATCGTCCTTCGTCAGGCGACCATCCTTGCCGCTGCCCCTGATCTTCGACGGATCGACACCATATTCCAGAACCGCGCGGCGCACCGACGGCGACAGGGTGACGGGATCGGAATCCTCCCCGGCCGGGGCCGCGGCCGGCTCGGGCGGAGCCGCCGCCTCGGCCTTGCCGACGGCGGTGCGGTCCTCGACCGCCGGGGTCGCGGCGGTCACGGCCGAGGCACCGGCCTCGATCCGCGCGATCACCGCGCCGACATTGACGGTATCGCCCTCGCTCACCACCAGTTCGCCGACGACGCCCGCGACGGGCGACGGCACCTCGATCGCGACCTTGTCGGTTTCCAGGCTGGCGATCGGCTCATCGGCCTTCACCGCATCGCCGGGCTTCTTGAGCCATTGTCCGAGCGTTGCCTCGGTGATCGATTCCCCGAGCGTCGGGACCACAACATCGGTTGCCATCTTACTTACCCTTTGTTTCGTGGCCGAGCGCATCGGCGATCAGTGCCGCCTGCTGCACGGCGTGGTTGCGGGCGAGGCCGGTCGCGGTCGCCGCCGCGGCCTTGCGGCCGGCATAGATCGCGCGCTTCGGCGTGCCGCCATTGTCGGCGAGAACCTTCTCGATATAGGGCTCGACGAAGGTCCATGCGCCCTGGTTCTTCGGCTCTTCCTGCGCCCACACCACGGTTTCGAGGTTGGGCATCCGGCCGAAGATGCTGATCAGCGCATCGGCCGGGAAAGGATAGAGCTGCTCGACCCGCAGGATCATGGTGTTGCTGTCGCCCGCGGCATCGCGCGCCTCGGCCAGCTCATAATAGAGCTTGCCCGAGACCAGCACGACACGACGCACATCGGCATCCGCCGGCGGGTTGTTGTCGCGCAGCACGCGCATGAAGCGGGTGTCGCCCATCATCTCCTCCGCGGTCGATACCGCGGACTTGTGACGGAGCAGCGACTTGGGCGTCATGATGATCAGCGGCTTGCGGAACTTGCGGACCATCTGCCGGCGCAGGATATGATAATATTGCGCCGGGGTGGTGCAGTTCGCGACCTGCATATTATCCTCGGCGCAGAGCTGGAGGTAACGCTCCAGCCGGGCCGAGCTGTGCTCCGGCCCCTGCCCCTCATAGCCATGCGGCAGCAGCATCACGAGGCCGTTGACCCTGAGCCACTTGGCCTCGCCCGACGAGATGAACTGGTCGACGATCACCTGCGCCCCATTGGCGAAATCGCCGAACTGCGCTTCCCACATGACCAGCGTGTTCGGCGCGGCCGATGCATAGCCATATTCGAAGCCCAGCACGCCGAATTCGGAGAGCGGGCTGTCCAGCACCTGGAAGCGCCGGTCGAGCGCCGACAGCGGGATATATTTATGTCCGTCCTTCTGGTCGACCCACACCGCATGGCGATGGCTGAAGGTACCGCGTCCCGAATCCTGGCCCGACAGACGGACGCCATAGCCTTCGCTGAGCAGCGACCCGAACGCCAGCGCCTCGCCGGTCGCCCAGTCGAAGCCCTTGCCCGACGCGAACATCTCCTTCTTCGCCTCGAGGATGCGGGCCAAGGTCTTGTGGATGACGAGCCCTTCCGGGACGGTGGTCAGCTGCCGGCCGAGGTCCGCCATCAGATCGGTCGAGATACCGGTGACGGCGGCACGGCGCTCGGTGATTGACTCGCGCGGTTCGGCAAAGCCGGTCCAGTCGCCCTCGAACCAGTCGGCCTTGTTGACCTTGAAGCCCTTGCCGGCTTCGAACTCGTCCTCGAGCAGCTGGACGAAGCCCTCCTCGGTCTTCGCGGTCCAGTCGGCATCGATCACGCCTTCCTGCACCAGCCGCGCATTATAGATCGCGCTGATCGGCGGATGCTTGCGGATCGCCTCATACATCAGCGGCTGGGTGAAGCCCGGTTCGTCGCCCTCATTATGGCCGAAGCGGCGATAGCACCACATGTCGATCACGACGTCGCGCTTGAACGTCTGGCGGAACTCGGTCGCCACCTTGCAGGCGAAGGTCACGGCCTCGGGATCGTCGCCGTTCACGTGCAGGATCGGCGCCTGCACCATCTTCGCGATGTCCGACGGATAAGGCGAGGACCGCGCGAACTGCGGCGAGGTGGTGAAGCCCACCTGGTTGTTGATCACGAAATGGACCGTGCCGCCGGTGTTGTACCCGCGCAGGCCCGAAAAGCCGAAGCATTCCATGATGATGCCCTGCCCGGCGAAGGCGGCGTCGCCATGCAGCAGGATCGGCAGCACCGTTTCCCGCTCGAGATCGTCGACCTTGGTCTGCTTGGCGCGGGCCTTGCCCAGCACCACCGGGTTGACGCATTCGAGATGCGACGGATTCGGCGCGAGGCTGAGGTGGACGACATTGCCGTCGAACTCACGATCGGTCGACGTGCCGAGGTGATATTTGACGTCGCCCGAGCCGCCGACGTCGTCGGGGTTGGACGAGCCGCCCGCGAACTCGTTGAAGATCGCGCGATAGGGCTTGGCCATCACGTTGGACAGCACGTTCAGGCGGCCGCGATGGGCCATGCCGATCACGACCTCGTTGACCCCGTAGGCGCCGGCATATTTGATCACCGCTTCCAGCGCGGGGACCATCGATTCGCCGCCGTCGAGGCCGAAGCGCTTGGTGCCGACATATTTGCGGCCCAGGAACTTCTCCCACTGCTCGGCATGGATCACCTTGGTGAGGATCGCCTTCTTGCCTTCGGGCGTGAAGCTGATCTCGGCATCCTTGCCCTCGATCCGCGCCTGGAGGAAGCGCCGCTCCTCCACATCGCTGATGTGCATATATTCGATGCCGACATTGCCGCAATAATTGCGGCGGAGGATGTCGACGATCTCCCGCGGGGTCGCCCATTGCAGGCCCAGAAAGCCCGGCACATAGACCTTCCGGTCCATGTCCGCCTCGGTGAAGCCGTGCCAGGCCGGGTTCAGGTCTTCGGCGTCGCCATGCTGGGACAGGCCGAGCGGATCGAGGTGGGCGAGCAGATGGCCGCGGACGCGATAGGAACGGATCAGCATGACGGCGCGGATCGAATCCATCGCGCGGGCCTCGACCTCGCGCTGATCGGTCGCTGGCGAGGCGGCTGGCGCGGTGGCGGCAGCCGGCTTGGGCGCCTTGGCCGGAACCTCCATCTGGGTGGGATCGAGCGCCGCGGTCAGCGCATCGGTGGTGCTTGGGGGCCAGTCCGGCCGCGCCCAGCTCGGGCCTGAAACCCCGGACTCGATGCCGGCGAAATAATTCTGCCAGCTCGGGTCCACACTCATCCTGTCGGCGCGATACTGCCGATAGAGGCCTTCCACGAAGGAAGCACTGACTCCCTCCGGTCCGTCGAAATCGACGCCTTCGATACCCATCTCACCATCCTTGTCTGCACCCACCCCGGAACTTAGGCCCGAAGCGCAGCAACGTGGGTTGACACTATGTCAGCTGAACATGGCGTTAAACGCCGGCCCGTCCCGAAAGACGGGCCTACTCACATCAGCCCTTGAGCACTTCCGCCAGGGTGGTGCCGAGCTCCGAAGGGCTCGCCGCCACCTTGATTCCCGCGGCTTCCATCGCCGCGATCTTGTCTTCCGCGCCGCCCTGGCCGCCCGAGACGATCGCCCCGGCATGCCCCATGCGGCGGCCCGGAGGCGCCGTACGGCCCGCGATGAAGCCGGCCATGGGCTTCTTGCGCCCACGCTTCGCTTCGTCGCGCAGGAACTGCGCGGCTTCTTCCTCGGCAGATCCGCCGATCTCGCCGATCATGATGATCGACTTGGTCGCCTCGTCGGCCAGGAACAGTTCGAGCACGTCGATGAAATTGGTCCCGTTGACCGGATCACCGCCGATGCCGACCGCAGTGGTCTGGCCCAGGCCGATCGCCGAGGTCTGGAACACCGCTTCATAGGTAAGCGTGCCCGAGCGGGAAACAACACCCACCGAGCCCTGCTTGAAGATCGAACCCGGCATGATGCCGATCTTGCACTCATTCGGGGTCAGGACACCCGGGCAATTCGGTCCGATCAGACGCGACTTCGATCCCTGCAGGGCACGCTTCACCCGGATCATGTCGATCACGGGAATGCCCTCGGTGATGCAGACGATGAGGGGAACCTCCGCGTCGATCGCCTCCAGGATCGAATCCGCCGCGAAGGGCGGCGGAACATAGACGACGCTGGCATCAGCGCCGGTGGCGGCCACCGCCTCATGGACGGTGTCGAAATTCGGCAGGCCGATATGCGTGGTGCCGCCCTTGCCCGGCGTCACGCCGCCGACCATCTGCGTGCCATAAGCCAGCGCCTGTTCGGTATGGAAGGTACCGGTGTTGCCCGTCATCCCCTGCGTGATGACCTTCGTGTGCTTGTTGACCAGAATACTCATAAGCGGCGCATCATCCCTTGTATGTCACCCAGACGAAGCCGGGGATCGGGTCGGTAGCAGAATCAGGCGAGTAAAAAATCAGGCGAGCGAATTATCAATGCTCTTGCAGGCAACGAGCAGTTCCTTGACCGCGTCGACCGAGACCTGGAGATTGGCCTTGGCCTCGTCCGAAAGCTCGATCTCGACGACCTTCTCGACGCCGCCGGCGCCGATGATCACCGGCACGCCGACATAGAGATTGTCGACGCCATATTGGCCGGTCAGGTGGACGGCGGCGGGCAGGACCCGCTTCTTGTCCTTCAGATAGCTCTCCGCCATCGCG
>SCUQ01000236.1 GCA_004297635.1 Rhizorhabdus sp.
TCGATGCACGCCATCTGCATGCCGAGGCAGATGCCGAAATAGGGCACCTTGCGCTCGCGCGCGAACCGCACCGCGGCGATCTTGCCTTCCGAGCCACGTTCGCCGAAACCGCCGGGCACCAGGATCGCGTTCATCGGCTCCAGCTGGGCAGCGATCTCGCCCTCGTCCTGCTGCTCGAACAGTTCGGCATCGATCCAGCGGACATGGACCTTCACCCGGTTGGCGATGCCGCCATGCACGAGCGCCTCGTGAAGCGACTTATACGCGTCCAGGAGGCCGACATATTTGCCGACGACGCCGATGGTGACTTCGCCTTCGGGATTTTCGAGGCGGTCGGTGATCTCAGTCCAGCGACTGAGATCGGGTTCCTCGCCAGCCTCGATTCCGAAGGCCGCAAGCACCGCCTCGTCGAGGCCTTCCTCATGATATTGCAGCGGCACGGCATAGATGCTGCTCGCGTCGAGCGCGGGAATCACCGCCTCCTTGGCGACGTTGCAGAACAGCGCGATCTTGGCCCGCTCTGTGTCGGGCAGCGGCCGCTCGCAGCGGCACACCAGCACATCGGGCTGGATGCCGAGCGAGGTAAGGTCGCGCACGCTGTGCTGGGTCGGCTTGGTCTTCAGTTCGCCCGCCGCGGCGATATAGGGCACCAGCGTGACATGGACGAAAATCGAATTCCCACGGCCGAGATCGTTTCGCAGCTGGCGGATCGCCTCCATGAACGGCAGCGACTCGATGTCGCCGACGGTGCCGCCAATCTCGCACAGCACGAAATCGAGATCGTCGACATCGGTGCGCGCGAACTCCTTGATTGCATCGGTGACATGCGGGATCACCTGGACCGTCGCGCCCAGATAGTCGCCGCGCCGTTCCTTCTGGATGATCGTCTGATAGATTCGGCCCGACGTGATATTGTCGGACTGACGGCCGGGAACGCCGGTGAAGCGCTCATAATGGCCTAGATCGAGATCGGTCTCCGCCCCGTCGTCGGTCACATAGACTTCGCCATGCTGATAGGGCGACATCGTGCCCGGATCGACGTTCAGATAGGGATCGAACTTGCGGATGCGGACCCTGTAGCCGCGCGCCTGAAGCAGCGCCGCGAGGCTTGCCGCCATGAGACCCTTGCCAAGCGAGGAGACCACGCCGCCGGTGATGAAAATGAACCGCGCCATGGGACGATGGGTTTAGCCGCGCGACCGGGAGAAGGGCAAGGTGGCGTACTCCTGATTTCGATAAAAATTGTGGGCGAACGGGCGAACGGGCGCGCTGCCGGAAGCGGCAGCGTCGTACATCCTTGATTTTCAGGCGTTTACTGCGGCGCGGCGCCGTTGACCGGGGCGCTGCCGCCCTGTGCCGCGGCCGCGGCCAGCGGGTCGGCGGCCGGCGGCGGTCCCGCCGGTTCGGCGGTGCCGCCCGCCGTCTTGCCAACCAGCGACGTGTCGATCGTGCTGGGCGCGCGCTCAACCGAGGCGAGTGCCGCCAGGACGATGCTGAGCAGCACGAAGATGGTGGCGAGAACCGATGTCACCCGCGTCAGGAAATCGGCGGCGCCGCGCGCGCTCATCAGCCCGGAAGGGTTGCCGCCCGAGGCCAGTCCGCCGCCTTCCGACCGCTGCATCAGGATGACGGCGACCAGCGCCGCCGCGACGATGATGTGGACAACGAGCAGAAAGGTGAACATCGCGGGCTTTCGATTACAGGATTGCGGCGCATCTAGTGCATCGGCGCCCAAGGTTCAACCTTGGGCCGCGCGCGCGATATCCGTTTCGCCGGCCATGGGACAGGAAACGAAAGAAGGCCATGTCAGGCGGAGGCCACGGCCGCACCTTCGATGATGGGCACGAACTGCGCCGCCGTCAGGCTCGCGCCGCCGACCAGGGCGCCATCGACGTCCGCTACCGACAGCAGCTCCCGCGCATTGTCCGGCTTCACCGAGCCGCCATAGAGAATGCGCACCCCGGCGCCCTCGTCGCCGAGCAGCGCGCCAAGCGTCGCGCGAATCGCGGCATGCATTTCAGCCACGTCGGCGGTCGATGGGGTACGGCCGGTGCCGATCGCCCAGACCGGTTCATAAGCGACCACCAAAGTCGCGCCCGTCCCATCCCGCGGGATCGAGCCATCGAGCTGGCCCTCCACGACCGCCACCGCGCGGCCGGCGTCACGCTCGGCCTCGGTCTCGCCGACGCAGACGATGGCGATCAGGCCCGCACCGATCGCAGCGGCCGCCTTGGCCTGCACCTCGGCATCGGTTTCATGCTGGTCGGCCCTCCGCTCGCTATGGCCGACGATCGCGAGCTTCGCACCCGCCTCGACCAG
>SCUQ01000023.1 GCA_004297635.1 Rhizorhabdus sp.
GCCGAAATGAACGCGCTGCTGCGCGAAATGGAAGTGACCCCGCATTCCGGCCAGTGCAATCATGGCCGGCCGACCTGGATCAAGCTGGGCCATGGCGACATCGAAAAGCTGTTCGGGCGGAAATGATCCGCGATCGCGGGGCGGTTGTCGCCTATCTTTTGCTGACGCTGGTCATGCTGTTCTGGGCGGGCAATGCGATCGTCGGCCGGGCGATGCGGGCGGACATCCCGCCTTTCACATTCGCCTTCCTGCGCTGGACGTTCGCCTTGGCGCTTCTGCTGCCGCTGGCCGCGCCGCATCTGAAGCGTGATCGGGCGGCTTTGGCCGCGGGCTGGAAAATCGTGCTGCCGCTGGGCGTACTCGGCGTGGGCGTCTTCAACGGGTTTCTCTATCTCGGTCTGCATTACACCAATGCGACCAACGCGATGCTGCTCCAGGCTGCGACGCCCGCCGGCGTGCTGCTGATGGATCGCTTGCTGTTCGCGCAGCGAGCGCCCGCGACCCGGATATTGGGCATAGTCCTTTCGACCCTCGGCGTCGTCGTCGTTGTCATCCGGGGTGATATCGGGGTGATCGCGGGCCTGAAGTTCGGCTTCGGCGACATGCTGGTCCTTGCCGCCGTCCTGGCCTGGTCGCTGTATACGAGCTTGCTGCGCGCAAAGCCGTCGGTGAATCCGCTGAGCCTGCTGAGCGCGACATTCCTGATCGGCGCGCTGTGCATGGCGCCCTTCGCCGCGGGGGAATGGGTGGCGGGCATGCGACCGCGCGTGGACCAGGATGTGATCGCAGCCGTGTTCTACGTGGCGATATTTCCCTCGACCCTGAGCTTTCTCATGTTCAACAGGGCAGTCGGCCAGATCGGGGCGGGGCGGGCGGGTCAGACGATCTCGCTGATGCCCCTGTTCGGCGCGGTGATCGCGGCAGCCGCCTTGAACGAGCCGCTGCACGATTATCATCTGGCCGGCATGGTCCTTATCTTCGGCGGGATCGCCTTCGCTCTCTGGATGGAACGGCGCGGTACGATCGGGGCCGGCGAATAGCGCCCCGAAGCCCTCCGGGGGGGCAGAGACCTTCAGAATATCGGGCTCTTACCTTTCTGGGCAGGTGGTTCCCGCAACGGCATTAAGCCTGTCCGGCAAATATCGGGCAACCAATCAATTCTAGAGGCGGAGATATTACGCAATCGATTGATTAGGTCCGCGAAATGAACCGCCTCAGCATCTTCAAACTACTCGGTCTCGGCATTCTAGCCAGCCTGACCGCCTGTACCACCGTTCCCATTGGCACCGGTCTGCGTGACGGGGCGCCCATCCAGCCGCCGGCGGGATGGGTGGATTTCTGCCGCCGCAATGCGACCGATCCATCCTGCGATGCTCGCCCGCTGAACCGGCAGAGTTGGAATGAGCTCCAGGGCGCCCAGGCGCAGATGCGAGCGATCCGTTATGTCCCGGATATGAAGAATTACGGGAAGACCGAATATTGGCAGGTGGCGGTGACAGCTGGCGATTGCGAAGATCTGGCGCTCGCCGCGCGTGATCGGCTGCTTCGCTTCGGCTGGCCGGTCAACACGTTGCGCCTCGCGTCGGTGTTCACCGAGACCCGTGAAAAGCATTCGGTGCTGACGGTCGAGGTGACGCGGGCGGGCCGGCGCGAGACGCTGGTGCTCGACAGCCGGAATCCACAGGTGCTCAGCTGGGACGATCTCAAGCGCAAGGGCTATTGGTTCGTCACGCGACAGTCGGGACATGGCTCGGCATGGGTGAAGATCGATGACGGACAGGGTGCGGGCTGGGCACGATCGGACGGTTAGGGTCGGCTTGGGAGGATGGACGGGGTGGTTCTCACGCCACGTCCCGTCTTCATGATTAAGTTCGATAATATATATTATGTTAAATTAACAATGCTAGAAACATGGGCAAACAGCCGCTGTCCTGGTTCCTTGCGCTCAGCGCCCCAACATCACCACCGCCGCCGTCACACCCAAAAAGATCACGGCCCACATCACGACTAGCCGGAATATCCGTCCCGCGGGTAATCTGCGGCGCGCAAGGCTGGGCACGACA
>SCUQ01000237.1 GCA_004297635.1 Rhizorhabdus sp.
CGTCGCGACCATGGACCTCGCCCTGGGTCTCGACCTCCTGGAGCTTCGACGGATCGACCTGCGGCGACGCCCCGCCGATGCCGGAATCACCGAGGAAGAGGTCGAAACGCTGCTCGACCAGCGCCAGGCGGCGCGCGCGGCGAAGGACTATGCGGCATCGGACAGAATTCGCGACATCCTTACGGAACGGGGCGTGACGGCGATGGATGGAGCCGGCGCGATGCGATGGGACTGGATTCTCGACCTTTGAAACAATGATGCGGAACTCATCCGCAACAGATTGTAAAAAATCCCTGTTCCCAGTCGCGGAAATGACTTAGCAATCCGGCATCTTGGGTCGCCGCAGCAGGGGCGCGACGCATCGAGGGGGAGCATATCATGGCCACGAAGGCATCCGATCTTTTCATCCAATGTCTGGAGGAAGAGGGCTGCGAATATATCTTCGGCGTTCCCGGCGAAGAGAATCTCGACATGCTCGACAGCCTGTCGCGATCCAAGAAGATCAAGCTGATCCTGACCCGCCACGAACAGGGCGCCGGCTTCATGGCCGCGACCTACGGACGCCACACCGGCAAGACCGGCGTGTGCATGGCGACGCTCGGGCCGGGCGCGACCAACTTCGTCACCGCCGCCGCCTATGCGCAGCTGGGCGGCATGCCGATCCTGATGGTCACCGGCCAGAAGCCGATCAAGAAATCCAAGCAGGGCCGCTTCCAGATTCTCGAGGTTGTCGAGATGATGAAGCCGATCACCAAATTCACCCATCAGCTCGCCTCGGCCGACAATATCCCGAGCCGCGTGCGTGAGGCTTATCGCCTTGCCGAAGAGGAAAAGCCCGGCGCGACCCATATCGAGTTTCCCGAGGACGTCGCCGACGAGCATACCGATTCGAAGCCGATCAAGCCGTCGCTCGCCCGCCGTCCCTCGGCCGATCCGAAGGCGGTGCGCGCCGCGGTCAAGATGATCGAGGAGGCCAAGTCGCCGATCCTGGTCATCGGGGCCGGCGGCAACCGCAAGCAGACCGGCCGGATGCTGCTGCAGTTCATCGAGAAGACCGGTATTCCCTTCGTCACCACCCAGCTCGGCAAGGGCGTGATCGACGAGTGCCACCCGAAATTCCTCGGCTGCGCCGCGCTGTCGGCCGGCGACTTCGTCCATCGCTCGATCGAGCATGCCGATCTGATCGTGAACATCGGCCATGACGTGATCGAGAAGCCGCCCTTCTTCATGAAGGACGGCGGCACCCCGGTGATTCACGTCAGCACCAAGACCGCCGAGGTCGATCCGGTCTATTTCCCCAATGTCGAGGTGATCGGCGATATCGCCAATGCCATCTGGCAGATGAAGGAAGACATCGTCCCGTCGGGCACGTGGAATTTCGATTTCCAGCTGAAGGCGCGCAAGGCCGAGGTCGAGCACACCGAGTCGCTCGAAGGCGACATGCGCTTCCCGATCTTCCCGCCCCACCTGGTCCG
>SCUQ01000238.1 GCA_004297635.1 Rhizorhabdus sp.
TCAGCGTCATCAGCCAGATCGCCGATCAGGCATTGAACGGCTATTTCTTCTTCGCTGCCTGGGGAGCGTTGTTCCTGGCGCTAACCTATGCGGCTGCGGTGCGGAACGCCGAGCGTGCGGCGGCGGGCTATCGCGCAGCGGCACGCGACGCCGAACTGCGGGCGCTGCGCTATCAGGTCAACCCGCATTTCCTGTTCAATACGCTCAACTCGCTGTCGACGCTGATCCTCAAGGATCATCGCGACGAGGCCGAGAAGATGATCCTCAACCTGTCGACCTTCTTCCGCACCAGCCTTACGGCGGATCCCACCGAAGATGTCGTACTGGCAGAGGAGATCCGGCTGCAGCGGCTATATCTCGACATCGAGGCGATACGCTTTCCCGAGCGGCTCATCGTGGATATCAGCGTGCCTCCGGCGCTGGCGAACGCATGCGTTCCCTGCCTGATCCTGCAGCCACTGGTCGAGAATGCGATCAAATATGGCGTATCGCGCGCCAAAAGGCCGGTGACTGTGCGAATCAGCGCGCGTGAGGATTCGCACGGACTGGTACTGAGCGTGGAAGATGACGGCGATCTGCTGGGCGACGACGCGAAGCTTCACGGCACCGGCGTAGGTCTCAAGAACGTGACCGACCGTCTGAAAGCACGATTTGGCGACGACGCGCTATGCCGTTACGGCCCGCTTGCGGATGGTGGTTTTGGCGCAACGCTTTTCATGCCATTGATCAGGAATGGCGCCTGATTCACCCATAAGAACCCTCGTCGTCGATGACGAACCGCTGGCGATCGAGCGCCTTCAGATCCTGTGCGCGCGTGAGCCACTGATCGATCTGGTCGGCACAGCCTCCGATGGCGAAGCGGCGCTGCGGCTGATCGAAGCGCTGGAGCCCGAGATGCTGCTGCTCGACATCGCCATGCCCGGCCTCGACGGCATCGGCGTAGCCAAGGCGATCGAGAAGCTCGACAAACGGCCAGCGATCATCTTCTGCACCGCGTTCGATCAATATGCGGTGACGGCTTTCGACCTGTCGGCGACCGATTATCTGCTGAAGCCGGTGGCGCAGGATCGGCTGGCGCGAGCCGTCGGCCGGGTGATCGAGCGGCGCCGTGCACCGCCCGAACCGCAACGCGATTCCGATCATGCCCAGGAATTCTGGGTGCCGCACCGTTCGGAGATGATCCGCATCGCCGCGCAGGACATCGATCGGATCGAGGCCGAGCGCGACTATATGCGGCTCCATGTCGGCCAGCGCAGCTTCCTGCTTCATCAGACGATCACCGTGCTGGAACGCCGGCTCGACCCGGAGCAGTTCGTGCGCCTCCATCGCTCGACCATCGTTCGGCGCGACCGCATTGCGCGGCTGAGCCATGACGGCATGGGCGTCTGGCACGCGGTACTGGTCGACGAGGAGCGGATTCGGATCGGCAGGACCTATCTGCCGGCGGCCCGCGCGCTCATGGGCCGGTAAGCCCGGGGCCTCATCCCAGCCGAAGCCGAGACGAGGCCGCGGCCTTCCTACAGTACCGCCAGCACCGCATCGCCCATCTGGGACGTGCTGAGCTTACCGCCGAGGTCGGGAGTCCGCGCACCAGCCGCCAGGGCGCGGGCGACGGCCGTCTCGATCCGATCGGCCTCAGCCGCCATGCCGAGCGAATAGCGCAGCATCATCGCCGACGACAGGATCGTCGCGAGCGGATTGGCCTTGCCCTGACCGGCGATATCAGGCGCCGAACCATGGATCGGCTCATACAGGCCCTTCTGGTTCGCATCGAGCGAGGCCGAGGGCAGCATCCCGATCGAACCGGCGCACATCGAGGCCTGGTCCGAAAGGATGTCGCCGAACAGGTTCCCAGTGACGATGACATCGAACTGGCCCGGGTTGCGGACGAGCTGCATCGCCGCGTTGTCGACATACATGTGGCTGAGCGCGATATCCGGATAGTCGGCCGACACCTCGATCATCACGTCGCGCCAGAGCTGCGATGTCTCCAGCACATTCGCCTTGTCGACAGAGCAGAGCTTTCCGCGCCGTGCACGGGCCGTCTCGAAGCCGACGCGGGCGATACGGGCGACCTCGTCTTCGTCGTAGGACATGACGTCATAACCCTCGCGGCGGCCGGAGGCGGTCTTCCGCATCCCCTTCTCACCGAAATAGACGTCGCCATTGAGCTCGCGCACGATCACCATATCGATCTGGCCCGCGACCTCCGGACGAAGAGCGGAAGCATCTGCCAGTTCCTTGAACAGGGTGGCCGGACGGAGATTGGCGAACAGGCCAAGCTCCTTGCGAAGGCCAAGGATCGCCTGTTCGGGGCGGAGATGCCGCTCCAGGCCGTCGCAATCGGGATCGCCGACCGCACCGAACAGGATCGCCCGGGCACGCCTTGCGATATCCAGCGTCGCGGATGGCAAGGGATGCCCTTCGCTCTTGTAGGCCGCGCCGCCGACCAGCCCGATCTCATATTCGAGCGCGTCGCCGCAGACGACCTCGAGAACACGCACCGCCTCCGCGATGACTTCAGGACCGATGCCGTCTCCCGGCAGCAAGGCAATCAACATGGAGAACCCCTTATGGAATATGGTCGCCGCCCCCTGCCCTGCCACGGGCCGCGGCGCAATCCGTTTATGATCAAGCCAGCCTTGCGAGCCGCGCCACCATCCGTTCACGCGCATCGAGCACGTCGGCCCGACGATCCACCAATATGTCACGCGACAGGAAATGTCCGGTCAACCGCAACCCCGCGAGAATCTCCGGCCATTCTTCTTCCGATCCCGATTCGACGAGGAAGGCGGGTAGCGGCAGGAGGCGATCGGCATAGGGCCGCCCTGCCGCACCCGAGATGGCGGCGCCGCTTTTCGGGCTGACAAAGGCTAAATCGTCGCGCTGCCCCGTGGCGGCGCAGGCCGAGAGATCCAGCGCATAGCCGAGCTCCGCCATCAGCAGCAGTTCATACCGGACCGCCGCCGCCGCCCAGCCCCGCGCCGACGGTGCATATTCGATGGCCGCGAGCGCAGCGTCGAGCATCGCGTAGAGGCGTGGGTAGGGCTGCCCTTCGGCGAGCGCGACGGCGGTCAGCGTCGTCAGCCAGTCGATCGCGGCGGCCGCAAGCGGCTCGGCCAGCAGGCCGGCCCGGCTGTGGGACAGTTCCACCGTAAGACCGGGCAGCTGTTCGGCCGTGCGTGCGCGGAAATCGGCCTCTACGAGGTTGCCAGGCACCAGAACCGCACGAAGCCGTCGTGATCGGCCACCCCGCACATAGCCTGCCAGCAGCCCGTTGTCCGGGGTCAGCGCCCGAACGATCGCGCCATGTTCGCCATGCGTGCGCATGGCGCAGATGATGGCGGATGTGCGCAGCTGCATGGCAGCCGTTGAACATTGGATCGGCGCGAGGCGCAAGCACCGAGACCGACAATCAGCTGGTGCGTTCCTCGATCTGGTTGGACCAGATCTGCTCGATCAGCCGGCCCATGCGACGCAGGCCTGCACTCGGC
>SCUQ01000239.1 GCA_004297635.1 Rhizorhabdus sp.
CTGGGCGATATAATGATTGCTGGTCACGGACATAGGCTGCCCTTTCGCTGATCGATTCGAAGCGGCTGGATGATCCGCCGGCTCCGGACGGCGGGCGCGTTCGGCACGCCCGCCCTGTTCCCGACATGTTGGATGATGATCCGGTGCGGCCGTCGCACCAGGATCATCGGCGCCTTGGACCAGGTCCGGCGCCAGGCGTCCGTTCACGATAGATGATGCGCCCCTTGTCGAGATCATAGGGCGTCATCTCGACCTGGACGCGATCCCCCACCACGGACCGGATGCGGAAACGCCGCATCTTGCCCGCGGTGTAGGCGACCAGGCGATGGCCATTCTCCAGGTGAACGCGGAATCTGCCGTCCGGCAGGATTTCCTCGATCTGCCCGTCGAGGACCATCAAGTCCTCTTTGGCCATGTCAGGCCGACTGCAGATTCACCGCAGACTGCTTGCCGCGACGGTCGGTCTCGAGCTCGTAGCTGACGCGCTGATCCTTGTTCAGCGTGCCCATTCCGGCGCGCTCGACGGCCGAGATGTGGACGAAGCTGTCGCCCGAACCGTCTTCGGCGGCGATGAAGCCATAGCCCTTGTCGGAATTGAAGAATTTGACGGTGCCGATTGGCATGGGATGTTTCCTTCACGAAACAGGGTTTTCGAACGGCAACATGCCGTCGAAGCCAGGAGGCGTGGAGAGGAAGAGAAGCCCATGCCGGGCGTCGAGTCCGCAGCAGGCGACTTTAGCGAGGCGAGATATAGGCGCCTGAAGGCCAAAAGTCCACCGGCGTGCGGCGCGGCCCGATCCGGCAGGTCCGGAGCGCGGCACACGACGCCCCGGACGATCACGCTCAGTCGCGCAGCAGCTCGTTGATCCCGGTCTTCGACCGGGTCTGCGCATCGACCCGCTTGACGATCACCGCGCAATAGAGGCCGGGGCCGCCATCCTTGCCCGGCAGGGTGCCCGGCACGACCACCGAATAGCTGGGCACGCGCCCGACGAAGACCTCTCCGGTCGCGCGATCGACGATCTTGGTCGAGGCGCCGAGATAGACGCCCATCGACAGCACCGCGCCCTGCTCGACCACCACGCCCTCGGCCACTTCCGAGCGCGCACCGATGAAGCAGTCATCCTCGATCACCACCGGGCCGGCCTGCAGCGGCTCGAGCACGCCGCCGATGCCGACGCCGCCCGACAGATGGACATTCTTGCCGATCTGCGCGCAGCTGCCCACCGTCGTCCAGGTGTCGACCATCGTACCCTCGTCGACATAGGCGCCGAGGTTGACGAAGCTGGGCATCAGCACCGCGCCCTTGGCGATGTGCGCGCCGCGCCGCACGATCGATCCGGGCACCGCGCGGAAACCCGCCGAGCGGAATTCGGCCTCGCCCCAGCCGGCGAATTTCGACGGCACCTTGTCCCACCAGCTGGCACCGCCCGGCGCGCCGGGAATCAGCTCCATGTCGTTGAGGCGGAAGGACAGCAGCACCGCCTTTTTGAGCCACTGGTTGACGGTCCAGCCGTCAGGCCCCTTTTCCGCCACCCGGCGGGTACCGGCATCGAGCGCGAGCAGCGCCTCCTCGACCGCATCGCGTACCGCGCCCCTGGTCGAAAAACCGATCCCGTCGCGCTGTTCCCAGGCCTGTTCGATGGTGGACTGAAGATCGCCGCTCATAAGCTTCCCCCTGTAATTTCGTGCAGCCAGTGGCCGACATCGTGGATCTCATAATCGATGAAGCCCATGTCGGCCTGGTGATTGCCGAGCTCGGAGCCGTTGTTCACCCAGAC
Source organism: Rhizorhabdus sp. (assembly GCA_004297635.1). Classification (GTDB taxonomy): domain Bacteria; phylum Pseudomonadota; class Alphaproteobacteria; order Sphingomonadales; family Sphingomonadaceae; genus Rhizorhabdus. Next base: position 1,782 of record SCUQ01000239.1, read on the forward strand.
CGTGGTCATGCCGATCGCCTTGGCGGGCTTCAGGTTGCGCGCCATGTCCTCGACGAACAGCGCGGTCGTCGGGTCGATTCCGAACGCCGCGACCATCGATTCGTAGCTCGCGACATGCGGCTTGGGCTGATAGGCGCAGGCGTGGATGTCGTGGATCGCCTCGAAGCTCTTCGACAGGCCCAGCCGTTCGAGCACCCGGGCCGCATAATCGGCATCGCCATTGGTGAAGATCAGCTTGCGCCCCGGCAGCCGGGCCACCGCCTCGACCAGCCGGCGATCCTCCTCCAGCGCATCCATTTCGATGTCATGGACAAAGGCGAGGAATTCGCGCGGATCGATGTCATGGCTCTGCATCAGCCCCGACAACGTGGTGCCATGCTCGCGGAACAGCCGTTTCTGGATACGATGCGCCTCGGCCTCGTCGACGCCGAGCAGCCGCTCGACATAGAGCCGCATCCTGACGTCGATCAGCCCGAACAGGTCGGCCGACGCCGGGTAGAGCGTGTTGTCCAGATCGAAGATCCAGGCATCGATATGATCGAGCGCGGCAAGCATGGCGGGGCGAGTAGCCAACTCTCCTGCGTCATTCCAGCGAAAGCTGGGCTCTCGGGACATCGAAGACGGTCCCTGCCTCATTAGATCCCAGCTTCCGCCGGGATGTCGCCCGTCGCGTCAGACCGTGAAGCTCTCGCCGCAGCCGCAGCTGCCCTTGGCATTGGGGTTCTGGAAGGTGAAGCCGGCGGTGAAATCGTCCTCCACCCAGTCCATCGTCGATCCGACCAGATAGAGCAGCGATCCGCCATCCACGAAAAACAGCCCGCCCGGCGTCTCGATCTTCTCGTCGAACGGATCGGCCTCGCTGACATAATCGACCGAATAAGCGAGCCCCGAACAGCCGCGCCGCGGGGTCGACAGCTTGACGCCGATCGCGCCATCGGGCGCGTTCGCCATCAGATGGCTGATACGCGCCTCGGCCGACGGCGTCAGGATCAGCGCGGCGGGACGGGCGCGGGTCGTGGTGGTCGTGGTCATTCCAGTCTCCTTGGCCCCTCCCTTGGCAGGGAGGGGGAGCTTTACAGCATTCCCAGTTCTAGCTTCGCCTCGTCGGACATCTTCGCCGGGTCCCAGGGCGGGTCCCAGATCAGATTGACCTCGGCCGATCCGACCCCGGGCACCGCGCCGACCCGCAGTTCGACCTCGCCCGGCATCGATTCGGCGACCGGACAATGCGGCGTCGTCAGCGTCATCGTCACCACGACATGATGGTCGGTGGTGATGTCGACCCCGTAGATCAGCCCGAGCTCATAGATGTTCACCGGAATTTCCGGATCGTAAATCTCCTTGAGCGCGTCGATCACGCTCTCGTAGAGATCGCCGCCGGGCTCACCGGCCGAGGCCTGGGCGGGCTTCTGCGACAGGAAGCCTTCCAGATAGTCGGGCTTGCGCTCGGTGTGTCCGGCGGCGCCGCCATCGACCGGCGTGCCATGGTCGTCCACTTCGACGCGCGCGCGCGGCGGCGGCGCCACGGCGTCCACTTCCTCGACCTTGATCTTGCCCGGTTCGTTCATCGCTTCGCCCTGCTCACTGTCTGGCATCATCCGAAAATCCGCGTCACCCGTTCGATCCCCTTCGCCAGCGCGGCGACATCGGCGGCGTCGTTGTAGATGCCGAAGCTGGCGCGCGCCGTGGCGGGGATATCGAGGTGATCCATCAGCGGCTGGGCGCAATGATGGCCCGCCCGGATCGCTACCCCTGCCTCGTCCAATATGGTGCCGATATCGTGCGGATGCACCCCTTCGATCGCGAAGGAGACGATCCCGGCCGCATCCTCGGGCCCGAACAGCCGCACGCTGTTGATTCCGGAGAGCGCCGCGCGGGCCGCGCGCACCAGCGCCACCTCATGGGCGTGGATCACCGGCAGGCCGATCTCCTCGACATAGTCGATCGCGGCATGGAGGCCGAGCGCGCCGACGATGTTCGGCGTGCCGGCCTCGAAACGCTGCGGCGCGGGCGCCCAGCTCGTCTTCGCGAAGGTGACGCGGTCGATCATCGATCCGCCGCCCTGCCAGGGCGGCATCGCGTCGAGCAGCTCGCCCTTCGCCCAGAGCGCGCCGATCCCGGTCGGCCCATAGAGCTTGTGGCCGGAGAAGACGTAGAAATCGCAGCCGATATCCTGCACGTCGGCGCCGATCCGCGGCACCGCCTGGCAGCCGTCGATCAGGATCTTCGCGCCGACCGCATGCGCCAGCCGGGTCGCGCGCCGCGCGTCGAGCACCGATCCCAGCACGTTCGAGACATGGGCGAGCGCGACCAGCTTGTGCGCCTCGGTCAGCATCGCTTCGGCGGCGTCGAGATCGATCCGGCCATCTTCGGTCAGCGGGCAGACATCGATCGTCACGCCGCCGATCCGATCGGCCAGCAACTGCCAGGGCACGATATTCGAATGATGTTCGAGCTGAGAGAGCAGGATGCGATCGCCCGGCCTGAGCGTGGCGACGCCCCATGTCTGCGCGACGAGGTTGATCGCCTCGGTCGCGCCGCGCACGAACACTACTTCATCCG
>SCUQ01000240.1 GCA_004297635.1 Rhizorhabdus sp.
GAGCGATATTGCGTTCCGACATCATTGCCCTGCCGGTTCAATGTCGTCGGATCGTGGATATGGAAGAAGATATCGAGCAGATCGCCATAGCTGAGAACATCCGGATCGAAGGTGACGCGGATCGCCTCGGCATGGCCGGTGTCGCCGTTGCAGATCTGCTTGTAGGTCGGGTTGGGCACATGCCCCCCGATATAGCCGCTCTCGACCGACTCGACCCCGATCAGGTCGTCGAACACCGCCTCGATGCACCAGAAGCAGCCACCGGCCAGTGTCGCGATTTCCCGAGCCATATTCGTCCTCCGTATCAGACGGCGAAGATAGGTAGTCGCGCCTGCGATGCAATCGTCGCCAAGAAAATCGCGCGCGGTGATAGCGCCTGGGCGTATTGCGCTTGGCCTTCGCCAGCAGGCGGAAAATACCAGAGGGCCTGTAAGCCGGGTTCTGTCCACCGAGCCGGAACGAATCCGGCGCCGGATGGGCGATCATTCCTCTAGGACCGGGCTTGCGACCGGCCTCCAGCAATCAACCCGGACGACCGGGCGGAGTAGCCCAGATGCCGTCCCTATTCGATCTTGCTCCCGGTGGGGTTTACCATGCCGTTCCCGTTACCGGGACCGCGGTGCGCTCTTACCGCACCCTTTCTACCTTGCCCGAAACCCCGAAGGGTCCGCCGGGCGGTCTGCTTTCTGTGGCACTGTCCCTAGGGTCGCCCCCGCCGGGCGTTACCCGGCACCGTTACTCCTTGGAGCCCGGACTTTCCTCCCCGCATTGCTGCGCGGCGACCGCCCGGCCCTCTGGTGGAAGGGGCTGTTAGGGGGTTTTCACCGGGGACTCAATCCGTGTCAGACGTTCTTCTTCGGCTCCAGCAATTCGTCCCCCTCTCGGTGCAGCAGCAGCCGCAGCAATATCGCCCTGCACTCCCCATCGGCGATGCCGTCGATCGTTTCGGGTCGGAAACGGCGCTGGAAGGCGGTCACGGCGGCAGGACCGTCTCCGACATCATAGCCGAAGCGTTCGAGGGCGAGCAGGAAACCGCCCGGCGTCCAGTGCGGATCGGCCAGGCCGTGGCGCGGGCGGCGCAGCGCCAGGCCAAGCTTGGCGAGCAGTTCCCAGTCGAACAGTTCGCCCGGGTCCTGCTTGCGCTGGGGAGCGACGTCGGAATGGCCGACGATGTTGGTGGGTTCGATCCCATGGCGGTCGCTGATGTCGGAAATGAGTGGGATCAGCGCATCCATCTGCGGCTTCGGAAATGGGCGGTAGCCGAACTCGTGGCCCGGATTGACGATCTCGATACCGATGCTGGCCGAATTGACGTCGGTAATGCCGCGCCAGAAAGCCTTGCCGGCATGCCAGGCGCGGCGTTCCTCCGGCACCAGCCGCATCACCTGTCCATCCTCGGCAACCAGATAATGGCTGGAAACCTTGGCCTCCGGATCCGTGAGACGAGCGATCGCCGAGGCTGCGTCCCGCATGCCGGTATAATGCAGCACGATCATCGTGACCGGCAGGGTGCGCTCGTCGTGATTGGGTGACGGGCAATCGATGATCTCGCTCATAGCGGTCCTTTAGCGGGCCGGAGCGTCTGCGCGCAACGGATCAGGCCGCGTTCGATATGCTCGCATAGGCAGCGGGGCGATACACCATCGGCATATCGGCATCATTGACGAAGCGGCTGGAGCTGTCGCGCGCGGTCTCGCCCGCACCCAGCAGCATCGCGCCGTCCGGCGCGGTCGCAAGCGCCAGGCCTTCGAGCATCTGATGCCGCCGCTCTGGCGAAAAATAGAGCAAGGCGTTGCGACACAGGATCAGGTC
>SCUQ01000241.1 GCA_004297635.1 Rhizorhabdus sp.
TGCGCTACGCCGTCGAGTTCTTCGTGGCCCTGTATCCGGGCCGAAAGCCACGCCGTCGGATGGAGCGCTTTCTCGACCGGCTCGAAGCGCTGCAGGACAAGCTCGGTGAGCTCAACGACCGCGCCGGAGAGCCCGCTCTCTTTGCCCGGCTTGGAATTGACATCGCCATCCCGCCCCTCGGCAAGAAGCAACGCAGGCGCCTGCTCGACGATGCCGAGGATTGTTTCGAAGCGCTGATCGACTGCAAGCGCTTCTGGCGGGATTGATAGCATGAGACTGACCCGGCGCAGCTTGCTGGGCGCTCTGCTCGCGGCGCCCGCTGCGGCTCGGCCGCCTGGACTCGCCAGCGCCGCTCCGATGATCGCACCGCGCCTCGTCGAGCGCGCCCTTGCCGCGCTGTTCGGCAACCACGCCGCGATCTGGTCGCGTGACGTCATCGCCATTGCCGATTTCAGCCTGCCGTCCTCGGCGCCGCGCTTCTTCCTGGTGGACATAGTGAGAGGCCAGACCACCAGTCTGCTCGTCACGCATGGCAAGGGATCTGATCCGGACCATAGCGGCTGGCTCCAGAATTTCTCCGATAGCATCGGCTCCGCCGCCACTTCGGAGGGCGCCTATCTCACCGGTGATGCCTATACCGGCATCCATGGCCCATCGCGCCGGCTGATCGGCCTCGATCCGACCAACGCCCATGCCGAGGAACGGGCGATCGTCATCCATTCCGCCTGGTACGCCAATGCCGACATGATTGTGCGGCAAGGCAAGCTCGGCCGCAGCGATGGTTGCTTCGCCTTTGGCGAAACGGACATCGCGATGGTATTGGCACGGCTTGGCCGGGGCCGGCTCCTTTATGCGGGAAGAAGCGATGGCTGACTTGTTTCGTCGCCACCTGGGATGGATATCGGGCGTTGTCGCGCTGGTCGCGTGGTTCGGGCTGCTCTACGTCATGTTCTGGGATGTGTTGTAGAGATTGCCGCACCCGCCTAAAGCCGCCCGATGCTCCGCATCTCCGAACTGAAGCTGCCGCTGGACCACCCGGCCGAGGCGCTGCCCGCCGCGATCGTCGCCCGGCTTGGTATTGCGCCCGCCGAATTGCTGGGCTGGGAAATCGCCCGCCGTGCCAATGACGCGCGCCGCAAGTCGGCGATACTGATGGTCTATTCGGTCGATGTGACCCTGGCCGACGAGCCCGCGATCCTCACCCGCTTCGCGGGCGACAACCATGTCCGCCCAACCCCCGACACCGGCTATCGCCCGGTCGCCAAAGCGCCGGCAGACAGCCCGCGCCCCGTGGTGATCGGTGCCGGCCCCTGCGGCCTGTTCGCGGGGCTGATCCTGGCGCAGATGGGCTTCCGCCCGATCATCGTCGAACGCGGCAAAGTCGTGCGCGAACGCACGAAGGACACCTGGGGCCTGTGGCGCCGCGGCGTGCTCGATCCCGAATCCAATGTTCAGTTCGGCGAGGGGGGCGCGGGCACCTTCTCCGACGGAAAGCTCTACAGCCAGATCAAGGACCCCCGCTTCCTGGGCCGCAAGGTGCTGACCGAATTCGTCAAGGCCGGCGCCCCGCCCGAAATCCTCACCGAGGCGCACCCCCATATCGGCACGTTTCGTCTCGTCACGATGGTCGAGTCGATGCGCGCCAGCATCGAGGCGCTGGGCGGCGAATATCGCTGGCAGCATCGCGTGACCGATTTCGAGATCGAGGACGGCAGGATACGCGGCCTCCATTTTCACAATGGTGAGTTTCTCGAAGCAAACCACGTCGTGCTCGCGGTGGGACACAGCGCGCGCGACACCTTCCATGCGTTGCACGATCGCGGCGTCCATATCGAAGCCAAGCCCTTTTCGATCGGCGTCCGCATCGAGCATCCCCAAGGCTGGATCGACCGCGCCCGCTTCGGCCCCTGTGCCGGCCATCCGGATCTCGGCGCCGCCGCCTATGCGCTGTCGCACCACTGCGCGAACGGCCGCTCGGTCTACAGCTTCTGCATGTGCCCAGGCGGGCGGGTCGTCGCCGCCACATCGGAGGAAGGCCGCGTTGTTACCAACGGCATGAGCCAATATTCGCGGCAGGAGTTCAACGCCAATTCGGGCCTCGTGGTCGGGATCGATCCGGCACGCGACTATCCCGGCCATCCGCTCGCCGGCATCGCGTTGCAACGCCATTGGGAGGAACGCGCCTTCGTCGCCGGGGGCTCCACCTACGAAGCCCCAGGCCAGAAAGTCGGCGACTTCCTCGCCGGCCGCGCATCGACCGGGCTGGGCGAGGTCGTTCCCTCCTACAAGCCGGGCGTCCACCTCACCGATCTGTCCGAATGCCTACCCGATTTCGCAATCGAGGCGCTGCGCGAGGCTCTTCCCGTCTTCGGCCGCCAGATCGCGCGCTATGACGATCCCGACGCGATCATGACCGGCGTCGAGACCCGCACCTCATCCCCGATCCGCATCACCCGCGGCAAGGATTTCCAGAGCCTCAACGTGGCGGGACTGTTCCCAGCGGGTGAAGGCGCGGGCTATGCCGGCGGCATCCTCTCAGCGGCGGTCGATGGGATCAAGGTAGCGGAAGCGCTGGCGTTGGACATGGTCAGCTAACGCGGTACGACCTCGACGATCAGGTCGCCCGGTTGTAGCTGGCTCGAAGCCGGCTCCCAGAAACCATGGCAATCCCCGCCGCGATAGATGCGCAGGCCCAGTCCGGTGCTGATGCCCGCAAGCGGTTTGCCTACCTCATCCGGTGTCACGGAACGCTCGCGCAACGAGACACGCCCGCCGGCATTGGCAAGATCCGCCATATAATCAGCGATGTGCGGGCCATGGGTCGATCCGGCCAGCAGCATTCCCGCGAAGCTCGCCGGGTTGATCACCGTGTCCGCCCCCGCCTGCCGCGCCAGCGCCTCATTGTCCTCCGATCGGATCACGACGCTGATCGGCACATCGGGCGCCAGCCGCCGCGCGGTCAGCACGATCAGGATCGACGTGTCGTCGCGCCCGGCCGACACCAGGATCGCCCGCGCCCGCGCCACCTGCACCGCCTCCAGCGTGGCGTTGCGGGTCGCATCGCCATCGATGATGTTCGTGCCGCAGCCCTCCGCTGCCGCGAGGCCATCCTCCTCATGGTCGATGACGACGATCTCGGCCGGGTCGGTGCCGCGCCGGATCAGTTCGCTCACCGCCTCGGCGCCGCTGGTGCCATAGCCCGCAACGACGATATGGCCCTTGAGCTTGCTCTGGATCACGCTCATCCGCCATCTCTCCCAGACATGCTTGAACAGAAATTCATAGGCCGATCCCAGGAAGATCAGCCAGACAAACAGCCGCACCGGCGTCACCACGAAGGTGTCGAACATCCGGGCCTGATCGGTCACCGGCACGATATCGCCATAGCCGACCGTCGTGACCGTGATCATCGTGAAATAGAGCACGTCGACGAAGCTGATCGCACCATCGACATTGTCGCGCAGTCCGTCGCGATCGAACCAATGGCCTGCCAGCGCTGTCGCGATCAACGCGAAGGCCAGCAGCACGCGCCAGACCAGCGACAGCCACACCGGCGTCCGGCTCCTGCGGCGCAGCGTAAGCAGTTTATCGGGGGAGATATCTCGGGAGCGCACGACGCCTGTCTATCCTGTCGCCGTCACAACGGAAATAGTTGGTCTTTGATCCGTTGCAGCGCTTCCGTACAGAGACGGCAGGAACGGGGGATTCGATGGCATCGGGATTGGTCGCACTACTGGATGACGTCGCGGCGATAGCGAAGCTCGCGGCGGCCTCGCTCGATGATATAGGCGCCGCTGCCGGCAAAGCCGGTAGCAAGGCGGTAGGCGTGGTCGTCGATGACGCTGCGGTTACGCCGCGCTATGTCACCGGCCTTACCCCGGATCGCGAATTGCCGATCATCGCCCGCATCGCGGCCGGGTCGCTCAGGAACAAGCTTCTGATCCTGCTGCCCGCGGCGCTGCTGCTGAGCAGCTTCGCACCCTGGGCGGTCACGCCGCTGCTGATGATGGGCGGCGCCTATCTCTGTTTCGAGGGCGCCGAGAAGGTCATCGAAGCGTTTGGGGGCCATCACAGCGCCGAGGAGCATGTCGCCACCACCGATCCGGCAACGCTGGAAAAGGAGCAGGTGTCGGGCGCGATCCGCACCGACCTTATCCTGTCGGCCGAGATCATGGCGATCGCGCTCGCCGAGGTGGCGACCACCCCCGTGCTTACCCGCGCCGGCGTTCTGATCGCGGTCGGCGTTGCCATCACGATCGGCGTCTATGGCGTCGTCGCGCTGATCGTGAAGATGGACGATATCGGCCTCCACCTCGCTCGCAAGCCTGCTACCCGCACGATCGGCACCGCGCTGGTCAGGGGCATGCCGGTCGTGATGCGCTGGCTCTCGATCATCGGCACCGCGGCGATGGTCTGGGTGGGCGGCGGCATCCTCGTCCACGGCGTGGAGAGTTTCGGTCTGCACGAGCCGGCCGGCACGATCCACCACCTCTCCGAGGTCGCGGGCCACGCCGCCCCCGTGGCGAGCGGTCTTGCCGCCTGGCTCGTCACCGCCCTCGGCTCCGGCATCGTCGGCTTGATCGTCGGCGCGGCGATCGTCCCGTTGGTCCACCTTGCAGGCAAGTTACGCCGCTAGCGGC
>SCUQ01000242.1 GCA_004297635.1 Rhizorhabdus sp.
TTGCTGCGCCGTCTGGTCCAGGCCGATGCCGCGCGAATCGCCGCGTTCGATGCCGAATCCGGTCGATCGTTGCCGGCACCCATGCTGGTCACTGGGCCGGCGGCGCTGGGCGCGATCGAGGCTGGGCTGCTGCGCCGTGCCGATCCGGGCGAGGGCAACTGGGCCGAACTCTATCTGCACCGGCTGGTGGCGACTCCGCTGATCGGGCCGCTCGTGGCGCGGCAGGTCGATCAGGCCGTCGTCAACTGGGCCGCCGTGGGGATCGCCTGGCTCGGGGCGCTGCTGGCCGCGTTGCACATCTTCTGGGGCGCGGCGCTGCTGCTGCCGATCGGTGCGGCGGTGGCGTCGGCGGGGCGGCGGATGGCCAGGATATGGGGCGGCACGGCCGGCGCGACGACGATTCCGACGCTGGCGCGGCACGCGGCGGCGCTGACCACGCTGATCCTGCTCGCCCGGCTGCTGGCTGCCGACGGCGGCTGGGGCTGGTGGCTCGTGGCGGGGATGGCGCCCGCGGCGCTGCTCGGCCTGGCCGCCCTGGAGCCGGTCATCGCCGCGATCCGGCCGCTGCCCCGTCCGCGCTGGCAGGCGAGCGCCGACGCGCTCGTCTGGACGGCGCCGCTGCTGGCCATACTCGGCGGCTGGCGCTGGATGCTGGCGGCGCTCACCTTCTACGCCACGGCCTGCTTCCTCGAACGGTTCACGGGAGCATGGAAGGGCGCGCGAATTTGTGACAAGTGAAGCTTAGCTTCGGTTTAACGACATTTCGATATGAACGAAGCAATGATGGGGCTGGACGACGAACGGCAGGACTGGGAGCGGCCCGCGGCAACGGCGCGCTGGCTGGTCGATGCCGCGCGCGCGCTCGACAGCGCCGATGATCGGGTTGGCCGCGCCGCCAGCGACCTGTTCCATGATGCTGCCGTCAACCTGTCCGATCAGCACCGCGCCCAGATCGGCCAGCTGGTCCGGGCCCTTATCGGCGCGATCGAGGACGAGCTGCGCATACGCGTCGCCCGCGCGCTGGGCGACGAGCGGCCGGAGCTGACCGTCGCGCTCGGATCGTCCGGCGTGGCGATCGCGCTGCCGCTGCTCGAACGGACCCGGCTGCTGCGCGAGCCGGGGCTGGTCGCTGCGATGCTCCGCCGGGTCGACGAGCATCGGCTGGCGATCATGCTCGGCCGCGATTCCCCCTATCATGTCGCCGATCTCGCGCAGCGGCTGCTCGACCTCGGCGATGCCGAGATCGCCGAGGCGACGATGGCGCTGCTGATCGCGGAAAGCCGTCGCTACGACCAGTTCGGCGATCCCGCGCTGGCGCATGGCGATCTGCCCGCCGGGCCGCACCGCCAGCTGCTCTGGGCGGTGGCGGCGGCGCTGCGCCACTGGCTGGTGCGCCAGCAGGCGGTGCCCGACAGCCAGGCGGATCTGATGCTGGCCGGAGCGGTGGGCGGGCTGCTCGCCGATCATGACGATGCCGATACGCTCGAAGGGCGGGCCGGGGCGCTGGCCGCGCTGCTCGGCCGGAAGCAGTTGATCGACGACCAGCTGCTCGCCGACGCGCTGGAGGAGGGCTGGCTGGCGCTGTTCACCGCGGCGATCGCCGAGCGCGCGGGAATCGACGCGGCGGGGGTCTGGTCGATGATCGCCGATCCGGCGGGAATGATGCTCGGCACCGTGCTTCGCGCGATCGACTGCTCCCGCGAGGCTGCGGTGACGATGCTGTGGCGAATCGGTTCTGCCGAGGGCGCCGAGGAGGATGTGATCGTCGCGCGGGCCGAGGCGTTCGATGCGCTTGGCCAGCATGACGCTGCCGAGGCGGTGCTGATCTGGCGGCTCGACCCCAATTACCGGCGCGCGGTGATCGAGATCGGTGAAGGCGGTTCCGGCCGCCGATCGATCCGGTGAACGCGCCGCAGAGCGTCCGGCCGGTGATCGGCCGGCTCGACGATCAAGGCCATCTCGTCGAGGCCGATCCGCCGCTGCTGCGCCTCCAGGAGCGCGCCGGCGGGGTGGAGGGCGGTGCCCTCGCCCTGCCGCAGCTCGCTCTGCTGGCCCGGCTGTCGCGGCGGCTCGGCATCTGCATCTCGCGCCAGGTCGTGGTCGGCTATGGCGATCAGGACGTCGACCTATGGGTGCGGGTAAAGCCCGACAGCCAGGGCGTCGAGCTGGCGATCACCGGCTGGCAGGAAATGGCACCTGTCCAGCCGAGCCCGGGAATCGACGCGCTGCGCTGGAGAGATTTCAGCCGCGCCACCGCCGACTGGATCGTCGAGACCGATGCGATGCTCCGCATCACTCAGCCGCCGGCGAATCTGCCCGGCGCGGTCGGCCAGCCGATCGAGGCGTTGTTCGCGATGTCGAGCGATGGTGATGGTGTCTCGGCGATCATGGCGGCGGCGCGCAGCGCCGAGCGCTTCGAGGACGAGGCGGCGACCTTCCTGCTCGGCCAGGGCATTCCGG
>SCUQ01000001.1 GCA_004297635.1 Rhizorhabdus sp.
GCCACTGCGGGTCTGCGGGCTGAGTTCACCAAGCAGTTCCGCGACCGAACTGACCCCGAGCGCGCGGACATCGCCGGCGTCGAGCTGCTGGATCGGCGGTACATCGCCGACCACGGCCCCCCGCTGGCGCTGGCGCTGGCCCGTGACCAGGATCGTGTTGCTGTCGTCGACGTCGGCATCGGCGTCCACATCGTCGCTTGCCGCCTGCCTCGCGGGCACGGCCTGATCGGGGACCTGGGCCAAACCCGCCGCCCCACCCGTCAACGCGACCATCGCAAGACCCGCTTCAGACCAACGCCGCACCTGCACCTGCCACTCCCGAATCGTTCAATGCCGCTCATAGCCGCGATTTCTGACGGCATATGTCAGGGTTGAAATGGGATGTTCCGTTCCGCCTTCCGACCCGGACAGGCTTCGTCTACCAACAGTCTGGCAGCACGCAATGATCCGGGGGGAGCAGCGGATGTATGAGAGCCTGAAGGAGTGGATCAGCGGTGCCTATGCCCCCCACGGCTATTGCCTGCTGTGGGACCCCAGGCTCGTCTGGACGATGGCGATATCCGACGCGTTGATCGCGATCGCCTATTTCTCCATCCCGATCGCGCTCGTCACCTTCATCCGGAAGCGCCGCGATATCGCCTTTGGCGGCATATTCTGGCTGTTCGCGCTGTTCATCACCGCATGCGGCCTCACCCATGTCGTGGCGCTGTGGAATCTGTGGAACGGTGCCTATGCGATCGAAGCGGGAATCAAGGCCGTCACCGCCGCGGCCTCGGTGCTCACCGCGATCATATTGTGGCCGTTGCTGCCGAAGCTGCTGGCGCTCCCCTCGCCCGCCCATCTGCGCGCGGCGAACGAAGCGTTGCGCAGCGAGATGGCCGAGCGGGAAAAGGCCGAAGCCGCGCTCGTCCAGTCGCGCAAGATGGAGGCCGTCGGCCAGCTGACCGGCGGCATCGCGCATGATTTCAACAATCTTCTGCAGGTCGTCAGCGGCAATCTGGACCTGATCGCCCACCGCGCCTCCGGGGACGAGCGCCTGGAGCGGCTCACCGGTGCCGCGCTGGGCGCGGTGGAGCGCGGCCGCCGCCTGACCGGCCAGCTCCTGTCCTTCGCGCGCATCCAGCGCATCGAACTGCTGCCGGTCGACCTAGCCGAATTGCTGACCGGACTGCGCGAACTGCTGACCCGGACGATCGATCCGTCGATCGACCTGCAATGCGACATCGGCGACGGCGACGCGGCCGTCATCGCCGACCCCGTCCAGCTTGAACTGGCGCTGCTCAATCTTGCCCTCAATGCCCGCGACGCGATGCCGGACGGCGGGCAGATCGGCATCGCCATCGCGGAGCAACGGATCGAAGGACGCGCCGATGTCGCGGACGGCGGCTATGTCGGCATCACCGTGCGCGATACCGGCACGGGAATGACGCCCGATATCGTCGCTCGCGCCTTTGAGCCCTTCTTTACCACCAAGGAGGTCGGCAAGGGGTCGGGGCTGGGGCTCAGCATGGTATTCGGCATGGCCCGCCAGAGCGGCGGCACGGTCGATATCGAATCGCAGCCCGGCCAGGGTACCGCCGTGACGATCTATCTGCGCCGCGCGATAGTCGTCCTGCCGCCAGCGGCCGCGCCGCGCCACGCTCCGGCCACCGATATTCAAGAGCTCGCCGGCTCGAAAATCCTGGTCGTCGATGACGAGCCGATCGTCCGCGAGGTGGTGGCCGACATGCTCACCGATCTGGGTTGCGACGTGCTGACCGCCAATAGCGGAGAGGCGGCGCTGGCGCTGCTCGACCGCGAAACATTCGACCTGATCCTGCTGGACTTCGCCATGCCGGGCATGAACGGCGCCGAGGTGGCCCGTGCCGCGCTCGTTCGCCATCCCGACGTCCGCATCGTCTTCGCCACCGGCTTCGCGCAATCCGACGCGATCGATGCGGTACTCGGCGACAGCGCGATCGTGCTGCGCAAACCCTTTTCGCCGAGCGCGCTGGCGCAGACCTTGCTGAAGGCGCTCGCCGCATAGGCCCTTCACGGCGCGCCGGGCCGAACGGCAGGAACCTAGAATTAACCCCGCCCCACTAGGCCCTTTTCATCTCGAAGGGTGAAGTGGCGCATTTATGAACGAAATTGTCGGCGGCAATGCCTTCGGAACGAGCGCGCAGCTCGGTGCGGCGCCGATCGGCCGGGTCGAATCGATCACCGGCAGCGGGGCCGAGACGCGGCTCGATCGCCGCATGCTCGAACTGCTGGCCGACGAACCGGACGCAGCGCTCGCGATGGCGGGCGAGATCGGCGCGATGCTCAAGATGATGGTTGCGGGCCGATGTGTGATCGCGACGATCCACGAACTCGGAATCGTCGGCGGGGAGGTGAGCGCACGCATCTCCTTCCTGGGCGAAGGCCGTGTCGATGCCGCCGGCGGGATTTCCGCCTTCCGCCGCGGCGTCACCCGCTACCCCTTGCCGGGGACGGCGGTCCACCCTGTTTCGGGTGGTGACATGGACGCGATCTTCAATGCTGGCGATGTGCCCCATATCGAGATCGGCACCGTCCATCCGACCCGATCGACCCGCGCCGCGCTGCTGATCGATGCGATGCTGGGCAAGCATTTCGCGCTCCTCGGATCAACCGGAACCGGCAAATCGACCGCAACCGCGCTGATCCTTCATCGCATCTGCCAGATGGCGCCCGCCGCCCATATGGTGATGATCGACCCGCATGGCGAATATGCCGCCGCCTTCGCGCAGGTGGGTGCCGCCTATGATGTTTCGAACCTGGCGATGCCCTATTGGCTGATGAACTTCGAGGAGCATTGCGAGGTCATCCTGACCACCAGCGGTGCCGAGCGGCAGATGGACGCCGACATCCTGGCCAAATGCCTGCTCGCCGCCCGCCAGAAGAACCGCGCCGCCGAGACGGTCGCCCGCATCACCGTCGACAGCCCGATCCCCTATGTGCTGTCCGATCTGACGACGATCATCCAGACCGAGATGGGCAAGCTCGACAAGGCATCGAACAGCGCGCCATTTCTGCGGCTCAAGCAGAAGATCGACGAGATCCGATCGGACCCGCGCTATCATTTCATGTTCTCGGGCATGCTGGTCGGCGACAGCATGAAGAGCTTCATCAAGCGGATCTTCCGCCTGCCCGGCGATGGCCGGCCGATCTCCCTGATCGACGTGTCGGGCGTGCCGTCGGAGATCACCTCGGTGGTCGTGTCGGTGCTCGCACGCTGCGTGTTCGACTACGCCATCTGGGCGCGTGGGAGCGCCCAGCATCCCGTCCTGCTCGTCTGCGAGGAGGCCCATCGCTATGTCCCCTCGGACCGTTCGACGCAGAACGGCCCGGTCCGCAAGATCCTCGAGCGGATCGCCAAGGAGGGCCGCAAATATGGCGTGTCGCTGGGGCTGATAACCCAGCGGCCCTCCGATCTGGCGGAGGGCGTGCTGTCGCAATGCGGCACCATCATCTCGATGCGGCTGAACAACGAGCGCGATCAGGCCTTCGTCAGGGCGGCGATGCCCGAGGGCGCACGCGGCTTCCTCGATTCGATCCCGGCCCTGCGCAACCGCGAAGCGATCATCTGCGGCGAAGGGGTGCCGATCCCGATCCGGGTCGCCTTTGACGAGCTGGAGCAGGACCTGCGCCCGGCCTCGAACGATCCGGTCTTCTCCGAACTATGGCGCAGGACCGGCGATGAAGACGCGATGGTCGAGCATGTCATCGGCCGGTGGCGCAACCAGGGGCGGTAGGCCTTCCCTCCCCCGGCCGAAGGCCAGGGCGACACGCCAGACCTAGACCGCCTTCGAGCCCGGCGTTCCGCACTTCACGAACTTGCCCTTGATGTCCTTGCAGACCTTCGGCTTCTGCGGGCAGGCGGTGAATTTGCCCTTCGCATCCTTGCAGACCTTCTTGGCGGCCGGCGGGGGCGGACAGGTGACGAATTTGCCCTTCGCATCCTTGCACGGCGCGGCCTGTACGGCCGGCGCGCCGGCCAGCATCGCGACGGCGAACATGGGGATCAGCAATCGAGTCATCATCATCATTCTCCCTGGAAAGGCTATTTGAACAATCCGCCCAGAATCCCCCGGACGAGTTGCCCGGCGATGCCCCCCGACCGGCTCCGTCTGCTCCCGCCGAATACCGCGCGGCCCAGCTCATTGGCGACCTGGCGGCCCACCGACGAGGCGGCCGCGCGCGTTGCCGACTGGATGGCGCGATCGATCCCGCTGGGCTTCGCGGCCTCGCGCGCGGCCGCGGCCTGCTGGCGCGCCTGCTCCTTCAACTCGGCCTCGCGCTGTTTCGCCTCGACCTTCGCCTGCTCGGCAGCGGCCTTGTCGGCCTGCGCCTGCGCCTTGGCCGCATTGGCCGACGCCGCCGCGGCATCGGCACGAGCCGCCAATATCTCCTCGGCGGACTCGCGGTCGACCGCTGCATCATATTTGCCCGCGGCGGGCGAGATCGACTGCAGGATAGCGCGTTCCTTGGCATCGACCGGCCCCAGCCGCGACCGCGGCGGCGCGATCAGGGTGCGCTGGACGATGCTGGGCGATCCGTCCTCCTGCAGCACCGAGACCAGCGCCTCGCCCACCCTCAGCTCGATGATCGCCTTGGCGACGTCGAGATCCGGATTGATGCGGAAGGTATCGGCGGCAGCCTCTATCGCCTTCTGGTCGCGCGGCGTGAAGGCGCGCAGCGCATGCTGGATCCGGTTGCCAAGCTGGGCGGCCACATCCTCGGGCACGTCGATCGGGTTCTGGGTGATGAAATAGACGCCGACGCCTTTAGAGCGGATCAGGCGCACCACCTGCTCGATCTTGTCGACGAGGGCCTTGGGGGCATCGTCGAACAGCAGATGAGCCTCGTCGAAGAAGAAGACCAGCTTCGGCTTGTCGGGGTCCCCGATCTCCGGGAGATTCTCGAACAGCTCGCTCAGCAGCCATAGGAGGAAGGTGGCATAGAGCTTGGGACTCTGCATCAGCTTGTCGGCGGCAAGGATGTTCACATAGCCGCGCCCCTGATCGTCGACGCCGAGGAAATCATGGATATCCAGCGCGGGCTCGCCGAAGAAATGGGCGCCGCCCTGGCTGTCGAGCTGAAGCAGCTGCCGCTGGATCGATCCGACGCTGGCCTTGGTGACATTGCCATATTTGGCCGACAGCATATCGGCATTCTCGGCGCAGAAAGCGAGCATCGACTGGAGATCGCCAAGATCGAGCAGCAGCAGACCTTCCTCGTCGGCATAGCGGAAGGCGATGTTGAGGACGCCTTCCTGCACCTCGTTGAGATTCATCAGCCGGGCGAGCAGCAGCGGCCCCATTTCGGAAATCGTCGTGCGGATCGGATGGCCCTGTTCACCATAAAGATCCCAGAAGATCGCCGGGTTATCGCCCCAGATGAACTTTTCCAGCCCGATCTCGGCAGCGCGGGCGACCAGCTTGTCCGCATTTTTCGCGGTGGGCGATCCGGCCATCGCGATGCCGGCAAGGTCGCCTTTCACGTCCGCGAGGAAGACCGGAACGCCGGCGGCGGAAAAATTCTCGGCAATGCCCTGCAACGTCACCGTCTTGCCGGTGCCGGTCGCGCCGGCGATCAGGCCGTGGCGGTTGGCGCGGCGGAGGTTCAGGTGCTGGGCGATCGGCCCGGTTGGCCTGGGACTGGCGCCGAGAAAGATGCCCTGCTCGTCGATCATGCGCCACCTCCATCAGCGTGAATCCCGCCAATCTAGACCGGCCCGAACCAGCGCGGAAGCCGGGATCGAGAGGGCGGGACAAGCGTTTACAATTGCTGATCTCATCCAGCGAAGGAGTGGCGACATGCCTCGCGGCGACAAGGATGCCTATACCGACAAGCAGAAGCGCAAGGCCGAGCATATCGAGAAGGGCTATGAGGCGCGCGGCGTCCCGAAGAAGCAGGCCGAGGCGCGCGCCTGGGCGACCGTCAACAAGGAGTCGGGCGGCGGCAACGCGTCCGGATCGGGCCGCGGCAAGCCTGATACCCAC
Organism: Rhizorhabdus sp.; assembly: GCA_004297635.1. GTDB lineage: Bacteria > Pseudomonadota > Alphaproteobacteria > Sphingomonadales > Sphingomonadaceae > Rhizorhabdus. Next base: position 6,006 of record SCUQ01000001.1, read on the forward strand.
GCGTCTTCTTCGCGCGGCGGCCGGGCCAACAGATCCGGATCGGCCGAACAACGCTCGGCAGCGGCGCGAAAGGGCTGGGTGACGCGGCGGAAGAACCAATCGGCCTAGCTCACGACCGGACTTGACGGAAAAGACGCTCAGCCTTTTTTCGACTTGGCCTTACCCTTGGCATCCGACTCCGCGCTCCGCTCGACCGGAGCAGAGAAACCACCGCCATTGCTCACCCGAACGGCGAGCAGATTGCTCAGCTTCGCGCGGAAATTGGCGAGGTCGCGTCCGGCCAGCTGCTGGACGGTGGTGAACTTCATCGACGTCGGGTTGATCGCCTTGCCGTTCCGGAACATCTCATAATGAAGATGGGGACCGGTCGAGAGACCCGTCGAGCCGACATAGCCGATCAGTTCGCCCTGACGCACCCGCTCGCCCGGGCGGGCGATGATCCGGCTCATATGCGCATAACCGGTCGAAATGCCGCCGCTGTGATTGAGGCGGACATAGTTGCCATGGCCGCCATGACGGCCGGCGAAGGCGACCACGCCATCGGTGGCCGCGACGATCGGCGCGCCCATCGGAGCGCCGAAATCGACGCCCTGATGCATGCGCGAGAAGCCGAGGATCGGGTGGAAGCGCATGCCGAAGCTGGAGGTCAGATGGCCGAGCACCGGCTGGCGCATCACGCCCTTGGTCTCGCCGACACCATTGGCCTCATACCATTGGTCGCGGCTGCCATTGGTCCACTTGAGCATCTGGACCTTCTTCCGGCCCTCGACGATGCCGGCGAACAGCAGGCTGCCGACCTTGACCTCGCCGGTTTCGGCACGGGCATGCTCGACGATCGCATCGAAACGCGCATCGGAGCCGATCGCCCGCATCGACAGCTTCTGCGAGATCGCCTTGATGAACGCCTCGATAGCGTCGCCGGGCACACCGGCGGCGCGGGCCGAGCGATAGAGGCTGGAGCCGACCCGGCCCTGGATACGCAGCGGTGTACGGTCGACTGCGATCGGAATGCGCTTGAGGCGCAGCTGGCCATCGACCCGCGACACGGCGAGCTTGAGATCGAAGCGCGCCCGGAAATCGAGCGTCTCGAGCGGACGGGGATCGCTCTTCGTCTCGCGGCGGCCGAGGACCAGATCCATCCGCGTGCCGGCGTTGAGATCGCCAAGCGGCACCGCATCATCGACCATGGAGGCGACCTTGCCCGCTTCGTCCCGCGAGACGCCGGCACGCTCCAGCACACGGGCGAAGCCATCGCCCTGACCGATCGTCGCGGACAATTCGATGCGCGGGCGTTCCGGCGTGTCCGTCAGCGGTTCGGCAAAGGAGGTCGGCGCCATGCGGTGGCCGGTGTCGCCACCCAGGCCAAGCGGCGCGATGGACAGCGTGCGGAGCTGCTGCGCGTGACCCGCGCTCATCGCCGCCTCGGGCGCGAAGCGGACCGGTTTGAGATCCGGCGTCATCATGCCGGCGGCCGTGCAGAGGGCGAGGCAGGTGAAGAGGCCCCGGAACCACTCGCGCGAGCCGATCCGCGCGCCGAGATCGACGACGAGATCGGAACCCGCCAGCCGGTCGACGGCATCGGCGATCGGTGCGCCCAGCTGTTGGAAACGGTTCGGCCGGACGAGAACGAGCGCGCCGTTACCGGCGCCCGCTGCGTAGCTTTCTGTCGCGAATCCGTGGCCGTCGTTGCGGTACAAAGCCCCCCGCCCCTTTTCAAAAACGCCTAACTACTTGCCCTGTCGAGACATTTTCGGTTCGGGCAATGTCAGTCTGCCTCAGCATGGTTAAAGTCAAACTAATCCGGCCGTTTTTAATGCCCTTATGCGACGAGCCGAGTCATTTCGGCTGTGAGCCGAGTCGCCGGGCGAGAAATAGGGGGATCGGCCCGGAACGATCGGTTTTGCGTGGCTTCGCGCTTGCGTTCGTCACAAGCCGTGCCAATCTTGGCGGCATGGCGAGTTTCAGCGCCCAGCCGGTTGTCGCCGTGCTCGGCCCGACCAACACAGGCAAGACGCATCTCGCGATCGAGCGGATGTGCGGCCATTCGAGCGGCATGATCGGCTTTCCGCTGCGCCTGCTGGCCCGCGAGGTCTATGACCGGGTCGTCGCGATCAAGGGCAAGGAGCGGGTGGCGCTGATAACCGGCGAGGAAAAACTCCTCCCGCCCAATGCCCAATATTATCTGACCACCGCCGAATCGATGCCGCTGAGCGGAGGGCTGCTGCCCGATGGCGTGAACAAGGACGCTCGGGATTTCGCCTTCGTGGCGCTCGACGAGGCGCAGCTCGGCACCGATCCCGAGCGCGGCCATGTCTTCACCGATAGGCTGCTGCGTGCCCGCGGCCGCGAGGAGACGATGATCCTGGGATCGGAGGCGCTGCGCCCGATGATCCGCGCGCTGGTCCGCGACGCGGAGATCATCGGCCGTCCGCGCTTCTCGACGCTCACCTATGCCGGCGCCACGAAGCTGTCGCGCCTGCCGCCCAGATCCGCCATCGTCGCCTTCTCGGCCGAGGAGGTCTATGCGGTGGCCGAGATGCTGCGGCGGCTGCGCGGCGGCGCCGCTGTGGTGATGGGCGCGCTCAGCCCGCGCACCCGCAACGCCCAGGTGGCGATGTTCCAGGCGGGCGAGGTCGATTATCTCGTCGCGACCGATGCGATCGGCATGGGGCTGAACATGGACGTTTCCCATGTCGCCTTTGCCAGCCTGCGCAAGTTCGATGGCCGTCGCGCGCGCCGCCTGACGATTTCGGAGATGGCGCAGATCGCCGGCCGCGCCGGCCGGCACCAACGCGACGGCACCTTCGGTACGCTCGCGCTCGAAGGCGGCAGCAGCGCGCGCTTCGAGGATGAGGAGGTCGATGCGATCGAGGGGCATGTCTTTCCGCCGATCGACCATCTCTACTGGCGCGAGGGCCAGCCCTCGCTCGCCTCGCTTGACGCGCTGATCGCCGATCTCGAGCGGCGCCCCGACCGTCCGGTGCTGCGCGCGGCGCCCCAGGCAATCGATCTGGCCGTGCTCAAGCGCCTCGCCGACGAGGACTGGGTCCGCGAGCGGGCACGTGGCCAGCGCATGATCGGACGGTTGTGGACCGCCTGCGGCCTGCCCGATTTCCGCAAGACCGGCCCCGAGCCGCACAGCCGCCTCGTCGCGCGCATCTTCCGCCATCTCAGCGAAGGCACCGGCCATCTGCCGGTGAGCTGGTTCGCCGACGAGCTGGCCCGCCTCGACAGCGTGCAGGGCGACGTCGAAACCCTCGCCGACCGGATCGCCGGGGTCCGCACCTGGGCCTATATCGCCCATCGCGCGGACTGGCTGGCCGATCCCGACACCTGGGCCGAGCGGACCCGTACGCTCGAAGAGAAGCTGTCCGACGCGCTCCACCAGCGGCTGACCCAGCGCTTCGTCGACCGGCGGACCTCGGTGCTGATGCGCGACCTGGGAGCCAAGGGCGGCGATCTGCTGCTGCCGGTCAAGGTCGACGAGGAGGGCATCGTCACCGTCGACGGCGAGGCGATCGGGCGGCTGATCGGCTTTCGTTTCAAGGCCGACCATCTCGCCCGCCACACCGACATGAAGCGGCTGATGGCGGCGGCCGAGCGCCGGCTTGGCGTCGAGCTGGCCAGCCGCGCGCGTCAGCTCGCCGCCGACGAGGACGGGCAGTTCAGCCTGGCCACCGATGTCGGCCGGCCGGTCGCGATCTTCTGGCGCGGCGACGTCGTGGCGCGGCTTGAAAAAGGCCGCACCCTCCTGACCCCGCGCATCCGCCTCCACCGCGCGCTCGACACGCTGAGCGCCGCCGACCGCACCGGGGTCGAGCAGCGGCTGGCCACCTGGCTCGAAGGCCGCATCCAGCGCGAGCTGAAGCCGCTTGCCCGCTATCTGGAGGCCGCGCGCGATCCGGCCTGCCCGCCATCGTTGCGCGCGCTGCTATCGCCGCTGGCCGAGGCGGGCGGCATCATCGCACGCGACACGATCGATTCGGCGATCGAGCATCTCGATCGCGAAGGCCGCTCCCGCGCCGAGCGGCTCGATGTGAAGCTAGGCACGATCGACGTCTATTCCCCGACCCTGCTCAAGCCCGAGCCGACACGCTGGCGGATCGCGCTGTTCGCCGCCGCCGAGGATCAGCTGATGCCCGAACTGCCGGTGCCGGGCGCGGTGTCAATGACGACGCCGGCCGACCGGGAGACCTGCGAGGCGATGGTGCGCGCTGGGTTCAGGGCGCTGGGCGCACAGATGCTGCGTGTCGACCTTGTCGAGCGGCTAGCACGCTTCGCGCATGATGCGCGCAGCGGCCGGACCCCCTTCACACCCGATCCCGGCCTGGCCACCTCGCTGGGCTTGCGCCACCCCAGCTTCGCCCAGCTGATGCTCGCCCTCGGCTTCCGGGCGGCCAACGCCGGCGAAGCCGACAGCTGGGTCTGGAAGGGCAAGCGCGAACCCCGCAAGGAGCGGGCGCACCGCCCCGGCAATGCCTTTGGCGCGCTCGCCGATCTCTATCCGACGACTCTTCCGCGAAATGCGGCTCGATAAGTTCCTCTGGTTCGTCCGGCTGGCCAAGACCCGCGCGCTGGCGCAGGACGTCGCCGGGGCCGGCCATGTCCGGATCGATGGCCGCGTCGTCGATCGGGCCCATGCCGCGGTCCGCGTCGGCAATGTGCTGAGCTTTCCGCTTCATGGCCGGGTCCGCGTGATCCGGGTCGAAGCGCTTCCAGCCCGTCGCGGCCCGGCCGCCGAGGCACAGGCCTGCTATGTCGACCTTTCCCCGCCCCCTGTTGACGCGGGACAAGCCGGTATCTAACGGGGGCGCGCGTCCCCCCTTTGGGAATTTGAGAATGACCTACGTCGTCACCGATGCGTGCATCCGCTGCAAATATATGGATTGTGTCGAGGTATGCCCTGTCGACTGCTTCTATGAAGGCGACAACATGCTCGTGATCAATCCGAGCGAGTGCATCGATTGCGGCGTCTGCGAGCCGGAATGCCCGGCCGAGGCGATCCTGCCCGACACCGAATCCGGCCTCGAACAGTGGCTGGAGGTGAACAACAGCTTCGCGTCGCAATGGCCAAATATCACCCGCAAGCGGGAAGCTCCGGCGGACGCCGACGAGTATAAGGGCGTGGAAGGGAAATATGATAAATATTTCTCGCCGGAGCCCGGCCAGGGCGACTGATCGCCTACCGCATCCGCGAAATCGCTGACGAAAGCGCCCCGTTTCCGGCAAAAGGCCGGGAGATGCTGGCTTTTCGCTTACCATTGTGTTACAGGATTCGGGTCCGGGCGTATTTCAGAGCGCCTGCAACAAGGAACCTGTGATTCGCTGCGAGGATTGCCGTCGGCCGCTGGAGGGGAGGGCGGATCAGGCGGGGCCTTTGCGGCATCCCAAAGAAAGGTCTGCTAAATGGCTGCCAAGGCGCTGAGCTTCGTCGTCGGCGATTATGTCGTTTATCCCAAGCATGGTGTCGGCCGCGTGGTCGAACTGCAAAGCCAGGAAATTGCTGGAGCCAAACTTGAACTCTACGTCCTTCGCTTCGAGAAGGAGCGGATGACGCTGCGCGTCCCGACCAACAAGGCCGAAGCCGTCGGCATGCGCAAGCTGTCGTCGAGCGTGACGATGGGCGAAGCCCTGACCACGCTGAAGGGCAAGCCCAAGGTCAAGCGCACCATGTGGTCGCGCCGCGCCCAGGAATATGAAGCGAAGATCAATTCGGGCGATCTCGTTTCGATCTCCGAAGTTGTCCGCGACCTTTTCCGCGCCGACGATCAGCCGGAACAGAGCTATTCGGAGCGTCAGATCTTCGAAGCCGCAACCAGCCGCCTCGCCCGCGAGCTCGCGGCGATGGAAGCGGTCGATGAACCGACCGCGCAGGAGAAGATCCTCGACATCCTTCGCAAGGCTGCCGCGATCCACAACAAATAAGCTTCGGTCCCGATCGAAGACAAAAGGGCGGTCCTTCGGGGCCGCCTTTTTTGTTCCCGGCCACTCTGTCGATCACGATGCGGATCAGCGTCGGCGGATCAGGTGGCCCAGGCTGTCACGATGGTCCGGCCGACCATCGTCGCCCGGTTTGCATTCGTCTTCGATATCCTTGCGGATCTTCTCCAGTTCCTTCTCGGTAAGGTGCTCGATGCCGATATAGCCGTTGCGGGCCTGATCGATCGAGCGGATCAGCTCGTCGAGCTTCGCCTGCATCGCCGCCGCATCACGATTCTGGGCGTTCTGGATCAGGAAGACCATCAGAAAGGTGATGATCGTCGTGCTGGTGTTGACGATCAGCTGCCACGTATCCGAAAAGCCGAACATCGGCCCGCTGACGCCCCAGAGGATGATCGCGACGAAGGCAATGACGAAAGCGAGTGGCTGACCGACCGCCGACGCGATCCGGGCCGCGATGCGCGTGAAAAACTGGTCCATCGACCTAACCTTCCGAAAGCCGGGCCATCCGGCGTCATTCCCGCCGCACAACCATCGGGATGACGCCGCTGTTCCGGTTGCGGCGGCGGGCTTAGCCCCGTAAAGCGCGCCGATGGACGCATCCGAGCTTCGCGTGGCCCTGTTCACGGGCAATTATAACTATGTCCGCGACGGCGCGAACCAGGCGCTGAACCGGCTGGTGGGCTACCTGCTCGGCAAGGGCGCAGCGGTGCGCATCTATTCGCCGACGGTCCCCGAACCCGCCTTCCCGGCGACCGGCGACC
>SCUQ01000243.1 GCA_004297635.1 Rhizorhabdus sp.
TAAAGTACAGGGAACAGTCGATGACGGAATCGTCATGACGGGCCTGCAGGCGCTCGTCTGGACGCTGGGCGAGCCGGCCCGCGCGCAACGGCTGCTCGATCTCACCGGACTGACGCCCGATGCACTGCGCAATGGCGCGACGGACCCTGCGATCCTCGCCGCATTGCTGGATTTTCTCGCCGGGCATGAGCCGGACCTGATCGCCTGTGCCGAGGCGCTCGGCGTCGCGCCCACCGATCTCGTCCAGGCGCGGGACGCGCTGCTGGCATGAGCAGGCCGCTGCTGATCACCGACTGCGACGAGGTGCTGCTGCACATGGTGGGGCCCTTCGGCGCCTGGCTCGACGAGGCGCATGGCATCGACTTCGCGATGGACAAGCCGGAATTCGGTAGCGCGCTGACCCGCCGTGGCGATCGCAGCATCGTCGAGGAAGAGCATATCTGGCCGCTGCTCGATGCCTTCTTCACCACCGAAATGCACCGTCAGACGCTGGTGCCGCACGCGCGGGCGGCGCTGGCGACGATCGCAGAAATTGCCGACATCGTCGTGCTCACCAATCTGACCGATCAGTTCCACGCCAGCCGGGTAGCGCAGCTCGACGCGGTCGGCATCCGCCACAGCGTGCAGTGCAATCAGGGCGGGAAGGGCCAGCCGGTCGCGGATCTGGTCGCGCGCTATCGGCCCTCGGCGACCGTCTTCGTCGACGATCTGGAACATCATCATAGTTCGGTCGCGCGCCATGCGCCCGACGTGTGGCGGGTCCATATGGTCGCGGAACCGCGGGTCGCGCGGCATCGGGTGAAGGCCGAGCATGCCCATGTCCGCATCGACGACTGGGCCGAGGCGCTGCCATGGATCATGGCGCGATTCGCGGCGGCCTGATCGTTCGGGCCGGTCGTCCGGACAGGAATCGGGCTTCTGCCGCCACAGCCGCTTGACGCTGTTCCAAGGGTACGGGAAAGAAGCTGGATGGATATCGAAACACGTCTTGCCGAACTGGGCATCAACCTGCCGGCGCCGGCCGCCCCGGTCGCCGCCTATGTGCCGGCCGTCGAGGTCAACGGGCTGCTCCACATATCCGGCCAGCTGCCCTTTCGCGAGGATGGCACGATCGTCACCGGCCGGCTCGGTCAGGATGTCGATCTGGCGCAGGGCGCGGAGGCGGCGAAGCGCTGCGGCGTGATGCTGATCGCACAGATCAAGGCTGCGCTGGGCGGCGATCTCGCCCGGGTCGAGCGGATCGTGAAGCTGGGCGCCTTCATCGCGTCGACTGCCGATTTCACCGATCAGCCCAAGGTCGCCAATGGGGCGTCGGAACTGATGCAGGCGGTGTTCGGGGACGCCGGGCGCCATGCCCGCAGCGCGGTCGGCGTGCCGGTCCTGCCGCTGGGCGCCGCCGTGGAGATCGACGCGATTGTCGCTGTTCGGCCTCTTTGACCGGTGGCGCTTTCCGGTGCCCGACGCCCGGCGCGTCGGGTTCCTGACCCGTACCCCTTTTGCCAATAAGGGGCTGCACGGCCAACGCCATGTCGAGAACAGCCGCGCCGCGGTCGAGGCGGCGGTGTCGATGGGCTATGGCGTCAAGGTCGACGTCCAGTTCAGTCTGGACGGCATGGCCTATGCGATCGCCGATCCGACCATCGAACGGCTGACCGACCAGCAGGGTCAGGTCCGCCATCTGTCGAGCAAGCTGCTGGCCGAGATCCGGCTGAAGGGCAGCGACGAGACCATCCCGCCGCTCAAGGAGCTGCTGGGAATCGTCGCGGGACGGGCGCCGGTGCTTGTCGAGCTGAAGACGATCGAGGGCCATGTCTCGCAGCTTTGCGTCGCGGTGCGCCATGCGATCGAAAGCTATCGGGGGGAGGCGGCGGTGATGTCGCTCCATCCCGAAGTGTCGCGCTGGTTCGCCTCGCATGGCAGCCGCATCGCGCGCGGGCTGATGCTGTCGGACAACAGCATCTACGCCAAGGAATCGGGCAATGAACAGATCAAGGCGCTGTGGCGGGCCCGGCCGGAATTCCTGGCCTTCGACGTCAGCGACCTGCCCAACCGCTTCGCCCAGCGCCAGCGCAGGCGCGGTATCCCGGTGCTCGCCTGGACGGTAAGATCGGCCGAGCAGCAGGCCGTCGCGGCCGACTGTGCGGACCAGATCATCTTCGAGGCGCCGGGATGGTAAGCGCGCCCGTGATCGTGCCGCGCCGGCCCGCCCGGAAACGATGACTCCCGTCACCGCTCGGACCGCGGAGGGCGTATCGAGTTTCGACAGGCAGGATTGGGACGCCTGCGCCGGCGCCGACAATCCCTTCGTCAGCCATGATTTCCTCTCGGCGCTGGAGGATTCGGGCAGCGCCGTCGCACGGACCGGCTGGCAGCCGGTGCCGATCGTCATCGACGGCGAGGACGGGCGCCCGGCCGCGATCCTGCCCGCCTATGCCAAGAGCCACAGCCAGGGCGAATATGTGTTCGACCATGGCTGGGCCGACGCCTGGCATCGCGCGGGCGGGCAATATTACCCCAAGCTCCAGATCGCGGTGCCGTTCAGCCCGGTGCCGGGCCCGCGGCTGCTGCTGCGCGATCCGTCGCTCGGCGCGGCGCTGATCGGCGCCGCCGAGACCCTGACCCGCGAACATGATCTCAGTTCGGCGCACGCCACCTTCGTCGAAACGGACCAGATCCCCCTGTTCGAGGCGGCAGGCTGGCTGATCCGCACCGATCGGCAGTTCCACTGGGCCAATCGCGGCTATGGCTGCTTCGACG
>SCUQ01000024.1 GCA_004297635.1 Rhizorhabdus sp.
GAAAGGACAAATCACCCGCTTGACCCTGCTCGTCGCAGGCAGCACATCATCCACGCCCACCCGGGTCACTTCTCAATGAAAATCCCGGGTCACTTCTCAGTGCAACTCAACACAGATGGGTGTCGGCCGCCGCGCAGCGCCGGAGCGTCGGCCCGTGCGGCCCGATCAGAAGCCGGTACAGGATTTCGCGCTCGATAAGGGGGGCCAAGGCCGGGATGCTTTCCGGCTGCTCCAGCAGCTTCACCAGGCGACAGGCGGCGTCGACGAGATCCGGATCGCTCGGATAGACGGCCAGCGCCGGAGCCATCTCCGCACGCGTCGAACCGCCCTCCGCGATGATCAAGTCGGCAAGGGCAGCCGGATCGAGGTCGATCTTGCAGCAGAGATAGGGTTCGTCCCGCGTCGCTTCGATGATGTGTCCGGTCATCGGCAGGTCCACCGAAACGACCAGATAGTGCGCAGCATCATAGACCAGGCTGCGATCGCCGACCGACACGCGCTTGGCCCCCTGGGCGATCAAGCAAAGGGACGCTTCGTATACCGACGGGATCGGCAGCGTCGGCCGATCCGCGCGGAACAGCGACAGGCAGCGAAGCGCCGTCCCGTACATACCCGTTGCCGGCGCATGTCGCGTGATCGTTTCGGCGAGCTGGTTCATCCTGTCCATGACGATCGTCTCCAACAGGACGGGGAAGAGCGCAAGCCTGCCGGCGCCAGATCTGGAGGATCATGCACATGTCCCGGGCAATCGATCTACCGCCCCGGCGGCATCCCGCGCCATTTCCAGCCCGTCCACCAGCACAAGGAGCGAACATGACTGGAGCAGCCGACAAGATCATCCTCATCACCGGTGCATCGAGCGGCATCGGCGAAGCCACCGTCCGCGAGCTGGCCCAGGCCGGCGCGAAGCTGTTCATCGGCGCGCGCCGCAGCGATCGGCTGCAGGCGCTGGCGGCGGAGCTGGGCCCGCATGTGGCCTGGCAGGCGCTGGACGTGACCGACGGGGACAGTTTCGAGGCCTTCGCGGCCGCCGCCGTCGCGCGTTTCGGGCGCATCGATGCGCTGATCAACAATGCGGGGGTGATGCCGCTATCGCCGATCGCCGCCCTGAAGCGCGACGAGTGGAAGAAGATGATCGACGTCAACATCCACGGCGTGCTGAACGGCATCGCCGCCGTCCTGCCCCGCTTCCTGGCCCAACGGTCCGGTCATGTCGTCAATGTCGCGTCGATCGCGGCGCATATGGTGATGCCGACGGCGGCGGTCTATTGCGCCAGCAAGTTCGCCGTCTGGGCGATCACCGACGGCCTGCGCCAGGAGCATGACGACATTCGCGCGACAATCATCTCGCCGGGCGTCGTCGCGACCGAACTCGGCAACGACATCAGCGATCAGGATGTCGCATCGGCGCTGCGGGAATGGCGCAAGAAATCGCTGACGCCCGATGCGATCGCGCGAGCCATCCGCTTCGCGATCGAGCAGCCCGACGGCGTCGACATCAACGAGGTGATCGTCCGTCCTACCGCCGCCGGCATGTAGCTGATACAGCCGGCGCCATGCCAGCTTTCAGGCGGCCTGTGGGCCGGCGTGAAGGCTGACAGGGAGGCGCCGCGCTGCCCATTCGCCCAGGGTGACGCCGATGCGGCGCTTCGCGCGTTTGAGGGGGATGAGGATGATCACATTTCCGGACGGCACGCAGGTCCCCGCGCTCGGCCAGGGCACGTGGATGATGGCGGAGCAGCCCGGCCGGCGCGCCGACGAGATTGCCGCGCTGCGCGAGGGCATCGAGCTTGGCATGACCCTGATCGACACCGCCGAAATGTATGGCGAGGGCGCGGCGGAGGTGCTGGTCGGCGAGGCGGTGGGCGCCGTTCGCGATCGCGTCTTCCTGGTCAGCAAGGCCTATCCGCACAACGCATCGCGACAGCGGCTGCCGCAGGCGTGCGAGGCCAGCCTGCGGCGGCTCGGCACCGACCGGATCGACCTCTACCTGCTCCACTGGCGCGGCTCGGTGCCGCTGGCCGAGACGGCCGAGGCGATGGAGCGGCTGAGGGCGGCGGGCAAGATCGCGCGCTGGGGCGTCAGCAACCTCGATACCGACGATATGGAGGCGCTGGTCGCGGCCGGCGGCGTGGCCTGTCAGACCGATCAGATCCTCTTCAACCTGACGCGGCGCGGGCCCGAGCATGCGCTCCTCCCATGGCTGTCGGCCCATCGGATCCCCGTGATGGCCTATAGCCCGGTCGAGCAGGGCCGGCTGATCGCGCATCGCGGCCTGGCGGCGATGGCGGAGACGCTGGGCGCGACGCCGGCGCAGGTCGCGCTTGCGTGGCTGCTCGCCCAGGACGGGGTGATCGCGATACCCAAGGCAGGTTCGATCGCGCACGTCCGGGAGAACCGCGCGGCGGCCGACATCAGGCTGACCGACGACGACATGCGGCGTCTGGACGCGATGTTTCCGCGGCCGCGGACACCGCTGCCGCTGGAAATGCTGTGATGCGCCGGCGCGCGACGACCCTCCACAAGCCCGGCAGCCCGTGCCGATGATCGAGCAGGCGCACATGATCGTCGACATGCTCGCGAAGATCCTGGAGCTTGTCGGGGCCGCGATCATCCTGGGCGGCGTCCTGTTCGCATCGGTCCGCTTCCTGATCGACGGCAATGCCAGGAACTGGCACGATGCCTATGGACGATATCGCGCCGGTCTGGGCCGCGGCATCCTGCTCGGGCTGGAGCTGCTCGTCGGCGCCGACATCATCTCGACGATCACCGCGCCGCTGACGTTCCAGAGCGTCGGGCTGCTGGGCGCGATCATCGCCATCCGCACGTTTCTGAGCTTTTCGCTGGAGACCGAGATCGAAGGCTGCTGGCCGTGGCGGCGGACGGCGCGGGACAGGGACGAGCGCACCGACAGCGAACGATAAAAGCGGCGCCATATCCGGGCGCGAAGCCGGCGCCCGAAGGACAGGGCGGCGCGGCGTCTCTCCCGTTTCGCCCGCAGGCGAGGTCGGCTATCAGCGTCGCTTCAGACCTTCCTGGGG
>SCUQ01000002.1 GCA_004297635.1 Rhizorhabdus sp.
GTCACCCCGGGCTTGACCCGGGGTCCCGCTTTTCCCCTCAGCCCGCAAGGGTATCGAAAAGATCCCGCCATTCCGGGTTGGCCCGCTCGACCAGCGCGATTTTCCAGGCGCGCTGCCAGCGCTTTAGGCGCTTCTCGTGGCCGATGGCGTCGCCGATCGATGGCGTGTGGTCGGCCCAGACCAGTCGATCCAGGCCATAGCGCCTGCAGAAATCCGATCCGTCGCCCGCGCGGTGCTGATGGACACGGGCCGGGAGATCAGCCGTTACGCCGACGTACATCGTACCGCGATAGCGATCCGCCATGATGTAGACCCAGCCGCCCTGATGCCCCATCCGCGAAATGGAAAAGAAGCGGGAGCCCGGGTCAAGCGCGGGGTGACGCGACGGTGGGACATGACAGCCCCCTTCCCAAAGCCTACACGCCGGCCTATATAGCCGCCTCCACATACATCGGCAGATGCCCGGCGCTTCAGGCGCGGGTGCCGCCCTTGACCCTCCGGGACACGGCCCGCCTTGCGAACGGACCGCGACGAATTGGAGACGGTTTTTCAAGGGTTTCCATAACGCTGGCAGTGCGGTTCCGAACAGCCCCGGACCCGCACTTTTTGTCGTGGGTCGCACCTACGAATCGGGCTGGAATTCCGCTGCGACGCGGTAAAATATTTTTGACGCGAGGGAAGTACGCATGGCCACCAAGGCAGTTCCGGCGACCGCCAAGAAGCGCATCCGCAAGGTCTTCGGGAACATCCACGAAGTCGTCCAGATGCCAAACCTGATCGAGGTTCAGCGCGAATCCTACGAGCAGTTCCTGCGCTCGCGCCCTGCGGACAATTATGTCTCGGGCCTGGAAAAGACGCTTCGCTCGGTCTTCCCGATCCGCGATTTCGCCGGCACCGCCGAGCTCGACTTCGTCCAGTATGAACTGGAAGACCCCAAATATGACACCGAGGAATGCCGCCAGCGCGGCATGACCTATGCGGCGCCGATGCGCGTCACGCTGCGCCTGATCGTGTTCGAGGTCGATCCCGATACGGAGACCCGCTCGGTGCTCGATATCAAGGAGCAGGACGTCTACATGGGCGACATGCCGCTCATGACCGAGAACGGCACCTTCCTGATCAACGGCACCGAGCGTGTCATCGTCAGCCAGATGCACCGTTCGCCGGGCGTGCTGTTCGACCATGACCGCGGCAAGACCCACGCATCCGGCAAATATCTGTTCGCCGCGCGCGTCATTCCCTATCGCGGCTCGTGGCTCGATTTCGAGTTCGACGCCAAGGACATCGTCAACGTCCGCATCGACCGCAAGCGCAAGCTGCCCGTCACCAGCCTGCTCCGCGCGCTGGGCGACGCCGTGATCGAAGTGAACCACGAGAAGGGCAAGCTGCAGGAAGGCGACATCGTCGCGATTTCGGGCGTGTCCTATGCCTGCGAGGTCAAGGCCGTCAACGGCGACCTCGTCACCATCAAGGATCCGACCGGATCGATCATCCCCGGCGGCACGATCCAGACCGCCGAGGGCGAGGTGATCGCGCGCATCGTCCGCATCCGCCTGCAGGGCATGTCGGGCGAGGACATCCTCAACCATTTCTACCGCACCCAGCGCTATGTGCGCGGCGATGGCGGCTGGAAGGTGCCGTTCGTTTCCGAGAATTGGCGCGGCCAGAAGCCGGCGTTCGACGTCGTCAACGCCGACACCGGCGAGGTCGTCTTCCCGGCGGGCACCAAGATTTCCCCGCGTGCCGCCAACAAGGCCGGCAAGGACGGCCTGGAAACCCTGCTGATCCCGACCGACCAGATCTTCGGCCGCTATTCGGCCTATGACCTGATCGACGAATCCACCGGCCGCATCTACATCGAGGCCGGCGACGAGGTGACCGAGGAGAATCTCGACAAGCTCGACAAGGCCGGTTTCGACCATGTCGACCTGCTCGACATCGACCATGTCTCGACCGGTCCGTGGATCCGCAACACGCTGAAGGCCGACAAGGTCGAGGACCGCGATCATGCGCTGTCCGAAATCTATCGCGTCATGCGCCCCGGCGAGCCGCCGACGAAGGAGACCGCCGAGGCACTGTTCGCCGGCCTGTTCTTCGACAGCGAGCGCTATGACCTGTCGGCCGTCGGCCGCGTGAAGCTGAACATGCGCCTCGAGCTCGACGCCGAGGACACCGTCACGACGCTCCGTTCGGAGGACATCCTCTCGGTCGTCAAGACCCTGGTCGACCTGAAGGACGGCAAGGGCGAGATCGACGACATCGACAATCTCGGCAACCGCCGCGTGCGTTCGGTGGGCGAGCTGCTAGAAAACCAGTATCGCGTCGGCCTGCTCCGCATGGAGCGCGCCGTGAAGGAGCGCATGTCGTCGGTCGACGTATCGACCGCGATGCCCAACGACCTGATCAACGCCAAGCCGGCGGTGGCCGCGGTCCGCGAATTCTTCGGCTCGTCGCAGCTGTCGCAGTTCATGGATCAGACCAACCCGCTGTCCGAAGTGACGCACAAGCGTCGCGTCTCGGCGCTCGGGCCGGGCGGCCTCACCCGCGAGCGCGCGGGCTTCGAGGTCCGCGACGTCCATCCGACCCATTATGGCCGTATCTGCCCGATCGAGACGCCGGAAGGCCCGAACATCGGCCTGATCAACTCGCTGGCGAGCTTCAGCCGGGTGAACAAGTACGGCTTCATCGAGACGCCGTACCGCAAGGTCATCGACCACAAGGTCACCAACGACGTCGTCTATCTGTCGGCGATGGAAGAAGCCAAGCACACGATCGCGCAGGCGAACGCCGAGCTGGATGGCGAAGGCAGCTTCGTCGAGGATCTGATCTCGGCGCGTGAAGCGGGCGAGTTCCTGATGGCGCCGCGCGACCATGTCACCCTGATGGACGTGAGCCCCAAGCAGCTCGTGTCGGTCGCGGCATCGCTGATCCCGTTCCTGGAAAACGATGACGCCAACCGCGCGCTGATGGGTTCGAACATGCAGCGCCAGGCGGTGCCGCTGGTTCGCGCCGAGGCGCCGTTCGTCGGCACCGGCATGGAAGAGACCGTCGCGCGCGATTCGGGCGCGGCGATCGGCGCCCGCCGTTCGGGCATCGTCGATCAGGTCGACGCGACCCGCATCGTGATCCGGGCGACCGGATCGGTCGACGCGGGCAAGTCGGGCGTCGACATCTACACGCTGATGAAGTTCCAGCGCTCGAACCAGTCGACCTGCATCAACCAGCGCCCGCTGGTGAAGGTGGGCGACGTGGTCCACGCGGGCGACATCATCGCCGACGGCCCGTCGACCGAGTTCGGCGAGCTGGCACTGGGCCGCAACGTCCTCGTCGCGTTCATGCCGTGGAACGGCTACAACTATGAGGACTCGATCCTGATCTCCGAGCGGATCGTGAAGGACGACGTCTTCACCTCGATCCACATCGACGAGTTCGAGGTGATGGCCCGCGACACCAAGCTGGGGCCGGAAGACATCACCCGCGACATCCCGAATGTCGGCGAGGAGGCGCTGCGCAACCTCGACGAGGCGGGCATCGTCTATATCGGCGCCGAAGTGGAGCCGGGCGACAT
>SCUQ01000244.1 GCA_004297635.1 Rhizorhabdus sp.
ATTGGCTGTTCGACGACGAACTCGACCTCGTCAATACGCTGGGCGAGCAACTCAAGGCCGCGTGTCAAGGTAGGCCGATTGAAGCGGGTCCAGCAGCTATTGCGAGCGCTGCTTGGCCTAAGGCTAGAGAGACGGCAGTCGCTCTGTTAGACCTGATGGAAGCGAACGGGGACCTCACACGCTGATTACCCGCAATTGGCTCGGTTCTGACAAAGCCGATTTTTGTGAGTGAACGACCTAAACATACACAGCGGTTCCGATCGCACGGCATATGTTCCCTTTTTGTTCTTGCATTTTCGACCAGAAGATGCTACCCACCAGCCCATGCAGCCTGACATTCTCGCCAGCGCCCCACGCTGCGGCGCGCGCACCCGTGCGGGTACGCCCTGCCGCTCGCCGGCGATCCACGGTCATCGCCGCTGCCGGATGCATGGCGGCAAAGGCAGCGGCGCACCGCGCGGCAATCGCAATGCCTGGCGGCATGGCACCCGCTCCGAAGGCTTCCGCGCCATCGCCCGCTATGTGCGGGAGAGTTCCCGGTTCGTCGCCCTCGCCAACACCATGCTGCGGCTGGACAAGGCGCGCCGGAAAGCCGCCGAGGCGGCACGGCTGGCGCAGCGGCGCGAGGCGCGGCGGATCGCGAAAAACGAAAAACGGACGATCAACCCCATGCACCCGGAAAAACGGGCTGCTGCGGATGCCCTTTTTCTAGATCAGCCCGGCCAGCGGGCTGCTGGGATCGGCATACATCCGCCGCCCCATCCGCCCGGCGCGATAGGCCAGCCGCCCGCTTTCCACCGCCAGCTTCATCGCGGTGGCCATCATCACCGGGTTCTTTGCCTCCGCGATCGCGGTGTTCATCAGCACGCCCGCGCAGCCCAGCTCCATTGCCGAGGAGGCCTCGGAGGCGGTGCCGACCCCGGCATCGACCAGCACCGGCAGGGTCGTGCCCTCGACGATCAGGCGGATCGTCACCCGGTTCTGGATGCCCAGGCCCGATCCGATCGGCGCGCCCAGCGGCATGATCGCCACCGCGCCGACATCCTCCAGCCGCTTGGCCGCGATCGGATCGTCGACGCAATAGACCATCGGCTTGAAGCCTTCCTTGGCCAGGATCTCGGTCGCGCGCAGCGTCTCCACCATGTCGGGATAGAGGGTGCGGGCCTCGCCCAGCACCTCCAGCTTCACCAGGTCCCAGCCGCCCGCCTCGCGCGCCAGCCGCAGCGTGCGGATCGCCTCCTCGCCGGTGTAGCAGCCGGCGGTGTTGGGCAGATAGGTGATCTTCTTCGGATCGATATAGTCGGTCAGCATCGGCGCCTTGGGATCGGCGACGTTCACGCGGCGCACCGCGACGGTGACGATCTCCGCCCCCGAGGCCGCGACCGCCGCCGCGTTCTGCGCGAAATCCTTATACTTGCCGGTGCCGACGATCAGCCGCGACCGGAAGGTCCGCCCCGCCACCGTCCAGCTGTCGTCCCCCGCGACCGGATGGTCGCTATTGTTGGCTCCGCTCACCTGATGATCTCCGCCCCCGACAAAATGAACGATCTCCAGATCGTCCCCGTCCTCCAGCACGACCTGCCCCAGCGTCGAGCGCGGCACAACCTCCAGATTGCGTTCCACCGCCACCTTGGTCGGCTCCAGCCCCAGCTCCAGCGCCAGCTCGGCGATCGTCATCCCCGCGATGATCCGGCGATGGTCGCCATTGATCCGCACCTGGATCGTGCCGTCGGGATTGGTCATTGCTTCTCCAATGCGCTTTCGCTTTAGCTTCGGGGGTCATATAGGGATGCCGGTCGCACCCTCGCAACGGAAAGGCTTGCCGCGTGGCGGATCGTCCGGTCATCTTCGTACTCAACGGCCCCAACCTCAACATGCTGGGGACGCGCGAACCCGAAATCTACGGCACGACGACGCTCGACGACATCGCCGGCATGATGGAGGATCGCGCGCTGGAACTGGGCGTGGAGATCGACATGCGCCAGTCGAACCATGAAGGCCATCTGGTCGACTGGATTCAGGAGGCCAACGCGTCGGGCGCCAAGGCGGTGATCATCAATCCGGGCGCCTACACCCACACGTCGATCGCGCTGCACGACGCGATCAAGGGGGTGACGATCCCGGTGATCGAGGTCCACCTGTCGAACCCGCATGCGCGTGAGGCCTTCCGCCATGTCAGCTTCGTCGGGCAGGCTGCGAAGGGCTCGATCATGGGCTTCGGCGCGCAAAGCTACATGCTGGCGCTGGACGCCGCCGCCCGCATCTGACAATGGCGTCCGCCACGGATCAACAATCGACGAGCAACTGATGGCCGAACAATCGCAGGGGAAAGCAATGCAGGTCGATCCCGAACTGGTGCGCCAGCTTGCGACGCTGCTGGACGATACCAATCTGACCGAGATCGAGGTTCAGGACGGTGAGCGCCGCATCAAGGTCGCGCGCAACATCACGGTCGGCGCCGCCGCGCCCGTCTATGCCGCCCCGGCGGCCGCTGCCCCCGCGCCTGCCGCTGCCGCGCCCGCCGCGGCGCCGGAAGCCGCCGCCGATCATCCCGGCACGGTCAAGTCGCCGATGGTCGGCACCGTCTATCTGACGCCGGAGCCGGGCGCGAAGCCCTTCGCCAGCGTCGGCGACAAGGTGGCCGCCGGCCAGACCCTGCTGATCGTCGAGGCGATGAAGGTGATGAACGCCATCCCCGCCCCGCGCGCCGGCACGATCAAGGCGGTCCTCGTCGAAAGCGGCCAGCCCGTGGAATATGATCAGCCCCTCGTGGTCGTGGAATAAATCGCCGTGGCGATAAGCAAGGTCCTGATCGCCAATCGCGGCGAGATCGCGCTCCGCATCCACCGTGCCTGCCATGAAATGGGCATCCAGACGGTCGCGGTCCATTCGACCGCCGATGCCGATGCGATGCACGTCCGGCTCGCCGATCAGTCGGTCTGCATCGGCCCGGCGCCGGCCTCCGAAAGCTATCTGAACATCCCCAGCATCATCGCGGCGGCCGAGATTTCGGGCGCCGACGCGATCCATCCGGGCTACGGCTTCCTCTCCGAAAACGCGATGTTCGCGGAGATCGTCGAATCGCACAACATGATCTGGATCGGCCCGAAGCCGGAGCATATCCGGACGATGGGCGACAAGATCGAGGCGAAGACCACCGCCGCGAAGCTCGGCCTGCCGCTGGTGCCGGGGTCGGACGGCCCGCTCTCCTCGATCGAGGAAGCCCGCAAGGTCGCGGCAAAGGTCGGCTATCCGGTGATCATCAAGGCCGCCTCGGGCGGCGGCGGGCGCGGCATGAAGGTCGTGACCGACGAAAGCCAGCTCGAAACGCTGATGGCGCAGGCCGGTTCGGAGGCGAAGGCCGCGTTCGGCGACGCCACCGTCTATCTGGAGAAATATCTCGGCGATCCGCGCCATATCGAGTTCCAGGTGTTCGGCGACGGCAAGGGCAATGCGATCCATGTCGGGGAGCGCGATTGCTCGCTGCAGCGCCGCCACCAGAAGGTGCTGGAGGAAGCCCCCTCCCCCGTCATCAGCCATGCCCAGCGCAACGAGATGGGCGCCATCGTCGCCCGCGCGATGGCTGACATGGGCTATCGCGGCGCCGGCACGATCGAGTTCCTCTACGAGAATGGCGAGTTCTACTTCATCGAGATGAACACCCGCCTGCAGGTGGAACATCCGGTGACGGAGGCGATCACCGGCCTCGATCTCGTCCGCGAGCAGATCCGCATCGCCGAGGGCAAGCCGCTTTCGGTCGCGCAGGAGGATCTCGAATTCCGCGGCCATGCGATCGAATGCCGCATCAACGCCGAGGACTGGAAGACCTTCGCGCCGAGCCCCGGCACGGTGAAGGCGTTCCATGCGCCGGGCGGCATGCATGTCCGCGTCGATAGCGGCATCTACGCCGGCTATCGCATCCCGCCTTATTATGATTCGATGATCGCCAAGCTGATCGTCTACGGCCGCGACCGCGAAGGCTGCCTGCGCCGCCTGCGCCGCGCGCTCGAGGAGTTCGTGGTCGAGGGGGTCAAGACGACCATCCCGATGCACCAGGCGCTGCTCGACGATCCCGAATTCCAGCGCGGCGAATATACCATCAAATGGCTCGAGCAGTGGCTGGCCAAGCAGGTGGACCCGGCATGAAGGCAGTGATCTGGCACAATCCACGCTGTTCCAAGTCGCGCGAGGCGCTGGCGATCCTTCAGGATGCGCCCGGCGTCGAGCTCGAGATCGTCGACTATCTCAAGACCCCGCCGAGCCGCGCCGCGATCGCCGCGATGTACAGGAAGGCCGGGATGACCGCCGCCGAAGGCCTGCGCAAGGCCGAACCCGGCGCGAAGCCGCTCAAGGGCGCCAGCGAGGACGCGATCCTCGACGCGATGGCCGCCGACCCGATCCTGATCGAACGCCCGCTGGTCGAAACATCGAAGGGCGCCCGGCTGGGCCGCCCGCCCGAGAAGGTGCGGGAGATCCTGTAGCTACTCGGCGGCCAGCAGCTGCTCCGCCCCGCCCAGGTCGACCGACACCAGCCGGCTGACGCCGCGCTCTACCATGGTGACGCCGAACAGCCGGTGCATCCGGCTCATCGTCACCGCATTATGGGTGACGATCAGATAGCGGGTCTCGGTCTCGCGGGTCATCGCGACGAGCAGGTCGCAGAAGCGCTCGATATTGGCATCGTCCAGCGGCGCATCGACCTCGTCGAGCACGCAGATCGGCGCGGGGTTGGTCAGGAACAGCGCGAAGATCAGCGCCACCGCCGTCAACGCCTGCTCGCCCCCCGACAGCAGGGTCAGCGACGACAGGTTCTTGCCCGGCGGCTGCGCCATGATCTCCAGCCCGGCTTCCAGCGGATCGTCGCTGTCGATCAGCGCCAGATGCGCCTCGCCGCCGGCGAACAGGGTCGTGAACAGACGCCGGAAATGGCCGTTGACCGCCTCGAACGCCGCGAGCAGCCGGGTCCGCCCTTCGCGGTTGAGGCTGCCGATCGAGCCGCGCAGCCGGTTGATCGCCTGGTACAGCTCGTCGCGCTCGGCGATGCTGGTGCCCTGCTGCGCCTCGATCTCGGCCAGCTCGCTCTCGGCGACCAGATTGACCGGCCCGATCCGCTCGCGATCGGCGGTCAGCCGGTCGAGCCGCGCCGATTCGGTCGGCCCGTCCGCCACCTCGTCGCCGACGAAGCCCACCTTCTCGGGCAACACCGGCGCCGGGCATTCGAAGCGCTCGCCCGAGATCCGGCTCATCTCGATCCGGCGCTGCTCCTGATTCTCGAAACGCGCCTGCGCGCCGGCCCGCCCCTCGCGCGCCGCCGCCAGCGCCTCGCCCGCCTGGGCGACATCCGCCTCGATCCGGCGCAGCTCGCCTTCGGCGACCCGCTCGGCCTCGCGCGCGGCGTCCGCCGCCTGTTCGGCGGCCCGCGCGTCGGCGCCGATGCCGTCGATCAGCGCCTGCAATTCCTCCGGCCGCCCGTCGAGCGCCTTCGTCTCCTTCTCGATCGCGGCGGCGCGCGCATCCATCTCGGCGATACGGCTCGCGGCATCGCCCGCGCGGCTCTTCCAGTTCTTCGCCTCGTCGCGCGCCGCGCGCTGGCGCTGCGTGTCCGCCGATACCGCCTGCGCCAGGCTCATCGACTGCCCCCGCGCCTCGAACAGCCGCGCGCGCACCGCCTCGCTTGCCGCGCGCAGCCTGTCGACCTCGGCGCGGCTCGCCTCGCCGTCGGGCAGCGCCATCATCGCCGTCATCTGCGTCTGAACCAGATCGCCCGCCTCGTCCGCCTCGGCCTTCGCGCGGGTCTGGCGTTCGGCCATCGCGCTCTGCTGGGCGGCAAGGCGCTCGATCGCGGTTGTGGCCTGGTCCTCGTCGCGAATCGCGTTGCGCTGGGCGGCCTCCGCGCGTGCCAGTTCGCCGCGCGCCACATCGATCGCCGCCTTCGCCGCCTGGGTCGCGCCATTGGCCTCGGCCAGCGCCGCCTGCGCGCCCTCCAGCTCGGCACGCGCCGCCGGCAGCGCCGCGTTCAGCTCGGCGAGGCGATTGGCCCGCACCAGCCGCTCGGCCGCCGCCGCGCCGACATTCGCCGCAACGAAGCCGTCCCAGCGCCGCATCCGCCCGTCACGGGTGACGAGCCGCTGCCCGACCGCAAGCGGGATGCTGCCGTCATCGCTCGCGACCACCGCCACCTGCGCCAGTCGCCGCGCCAGCTCGGCCGGCGCTTCGACATGATCGGCCAGCCGTTCCGCTCCGGCCGGCAGCGCCGGGTCCGCACCGGGCGCCGCTCCCGCCCAGCGCAACGGCCCCTCGCCACCGATCGCCGCATCGAGATCGTCGCCCAGCGCCGCCGCCAGCGCACGCTCATAGCCGGGCGCGGCCTTGATCCGGTCGATCGCGCGGTCGCCCCGGCTCGTTCCGCTCGCCGCCTTCTCCAGCGACCGCGCCTCCGATTCGAGCGCCGCCAGCGCAGCCCGTGCCGATCCGCTCGCCGCCTCCGCCTCGTCGCGGCGCTGGGCGGCCGCGGCACGGGCTTCCTCCGCCCCGCCGATCGCCGCCATCGCCGCCGCTATCGCCCGCTCGGCAATCTCGCGCGCGCCGACCGCCGCCGCCCGGCGCGCGACCAGCGGTGCCTCGTCACCCAGCGCCAAAAGCTCCCGCGCGATCCGCTGGACCTCGGCCTGAGCGCGGTCGAGCCGCTGCCGGGCCGCCGTCACATTGGCCTGCGCCACGCGCATGTCCGCCTGTTCGGCGGCGAAAGCCGCCTGCGCCTTCGCGACCGCAAGTTCTGCCTCGCGCGCTTCCGCCTCGGCATCGCGGACCTGCGAGTCGACCGCCGACTGGCGGACGCTCGCCTCCTCGATCCGGCGCCCGAGCTCCTTCTCCTCGGCCGCCAGCGCGTTCAGCGCCGCCGAAGCATCGATCGCCAGCCGATCCTCACGCGCACGATCACGGCCCAGCGTGTCGCGCGCCTGGGCGATATCGGCGATCCTGCGGCGGACCCCCTCCAGCTCGCCGGTCAGGGTCGCCAGCCGGTGCGACAGGCCGGTCGATCGCTCACGCAGGGTCTGCGCCGCCGTGCGGGCGTCGGCCACCTTGCGGACCGCCTCGGCCTGCCGGGCCACGACATCGCGCTGCGCCTCGCTCGCCTGGGCGACCAGCGCCTCGGCAGCGCTCGCCTCCCTGCGCGCCGCTTCGGCGGCGGCGGCGGCGTCCCGCCAGCGCGAGAAGATCAGCCGCGCCTCGGCGATCCTGATCTGCTCGCTCAGCGCCTTGTACCGCTCGGCGGCGCGTGCCTGGCGCCGTAGCGATGCGGTGCGCGTCTCCATGTCGGCGATCAGTTCGTCGAGGCGCGTCAGATTTGTCTCCGTCGCGCGCAGCTTCTGCTCGGCATCCTTGCGGCGGACATGGAGCCCGGCGATCCCCGCCGCCTCCTCCAGCATCTGGCGCCGTTCGGCCGGCTTGGCCGCGATCACCGCCGCGATCCGCCCCTGGCTCACCAGCGCGGGCGAATGGGCGCCGGTCGCGGCGTCGGCGAAAAGCAGGCCGACATCTTTCTGGCGCACGTCACGACCGTTCATGCGATAGGCGGAGCCCGCGCCGCGCTCGATCCGGCGGGTGACTTCGACCTCGCGATCCTCATCGGCTTCGGCCGACGGCCGCTCGGTGAACAATGTGACCTCGGCGAAGTCGCGCGCCGGGCGGGTGGTGGTGCCCGCGAAGATCACATCCTCCATGCCGCCGCCGCGCATCGATTTGGCGCTCGATTCGCCCATTACCCAGCGAATCGCTTCCAGCAGATTGGATTTGCCGCAACCGTTCGGCCCGACGATGCCCGTCAGGCCGCGTTCGATGATCAGCTCGGCCGGCTCGACGAAGCTCTTGAAACCCGACAGGCGGAGCTTGCGGATGCGCATCGGCGGTTCAGCAGGGCTCCACCGCCAGCCAGCCGCCGCTCATATCAGCGAACCTGCTCGCGTAGCTTGGTTTCCAGCCCCGGCCAGTCATAGACGCCTTCCTGGCGCACCCCATTGATGAAGAAGTTCGGCGTGCCGTCGACCTTCTCCTCATTCGCGGCGCGATCGCGGATCTTGATCAGTTCGTCGAGCGCCGCCTTGTCGGACAGGCAGGCCTTGATCCGGTCATCGGGCACGCCATGTGCCTTGAAGAAATCCTGCAGCCCGGACAGTTCGACCAGCTTGATGAACTGTTCCTGCTGCGGCAGCGCACCGACCGACTGGAGGGTCCTTTCGTCGACCGAGTTGAACTTGCCCACCCATTCGGTCTGGGTCGCATAGAGCTGCTCTATGAAGGGGAAGAAGGTTTCGGCCCCCTGGCAACGCGCGACCAGCGTCGCCGCGACGTCGAGCGGGTTGAGGACGAAGTTGCGATATTCCCAGCTGAGCTTGCCGGTGCGGACGTAGTTGGCCTTCAGCGTATCGCCGCCGGCTCTGGTGAAGTCCCGGCAGTGCGGGCAGGTCATCGATGCATATTCGACCAGCTTCACCGGCGCATCGGGACTGCCCATGCGGAAACCGCCCTCGGGCGTCCTGACGATCGTCTCGCTCCAGTCCTTCCCGGTATAGGGCGCCGACGGGGCAAGCGGGCCGGCCATGTTGGTGGTGTTCGACTCACTATCCTTCTTGCCGCAGCCGGTCATCGCCAGAGCGAGGCCAAGGGCCGCGAGAGTCAGGGTCTTCTTCATCTGCTTATCGTCTCCACCCAGCGCGTACGGGGTATCGGAACAGTGATAGCGGTGACAGCGGCGGGC
>SCUQ01000245.1 GCA_004297635.1 Rhizorhabdus sp.
GCGCGGCAGCCTCGGCAACAGCTTCGAACGCCAGACGGATCGAGGGGTGGCGCGCGGTGTGCGGCCGGGCCGGGGCGAAAATGTCGAGCCCGGGCCAGTCGCCGGGATCGTCGCGCTCGCCGGCAAGGAAGGCCGAAAGCGCATCGCGCGCATCGGCGAGTTCATCGGGCGAGCGGCCGACGGCATATTCGCCCATCAGCGCCGCGGAGGCCTGGCCCAGGGCGCAGGCACGCACCTCCTGTCCGATCGCCGCGACCCGGCCGGCCTCGTCCATCGCGACATCGACGGTCACGCGACTGCCACAGATCGGCGAGCGCTTAGAGACGGTCGCCTGCGGCGCGGCCAGCCGATCCTGATGCGGGATGGCGGTGGCAAGGCGGAGAATCCGCGCATTGTAGAGGGAAGCCGACATGAGCTCCATGTAGGCGGAACGATCCGGGCCGTCATCCCGGCGAACGCCGGAATCTCCACTTTTCTTGGGACGGGGAATACCCGAGAGAGTCCGAGCCTCGCTCGAACGGCGAAAGGGGAAGCTCAGCCTTCCAGCTGCCGGATCAGCAGGCGCACGTCCGCATCGAGCTCCGCGTCGGTCTGGCGCAGCTTCTCGATCTGCTTGACGGCATGGATCACCGTGGTGTGATCGCGCCCGCCGAAACGGCGGCCGATCTCGGGCAGCGAGCGCGGCGTCAGCTGCTTGGCCAGATACATCGCCACCTGGCGCGGGCGGGCGACCTCACGCGCGCGGCGCGCGCTCGACATCTCGGCCTGGCGGATGCGGTAATGATCGGAGACCTTGCGCTGGATCTCGTCGATCGTCACGCGGCGCTGGTTGGCGCGCAATATGTCGGCGAGCGTCGCCTGGGTGAAATCGATGTCGACCGGCTTGCCCGACAGCGCGGCATAGGCAACCACCCGGTTGAGCGCGCCTTCGAGCTCGCGGACATTGGCGCTGATCCGACGGGCGAGGAACATCACCACATCTTCCGGCACGCGCGCCTGCGGCATGCCCTGCAGCTTGCGGGTCAGGATGTTGAGCCGCAGCTCGAAATCGGCCGGGTTGACGTCTGCGACGAGCCCCCAGGACAGACGTGAGAGAATGCGGCTCTCGATCCCGTCGAGATCCTGCGGGCTGCGATCGGCGCTGATCACCAGGCGGCGGCCAGCCGAGATCAGCTCGTTCATCGTGTGGAAGAATTCTTCCTGGGTCGATTCCTTGCCCGCGATGAACTGAACGTCATCGATCATCAGCACATCGGCCGCGCGCAGCTTCTGCTTGAAGCTGAACGTGTCCTTCGCGCGCATCGCCGATACGAACTCGAACATGAACTTCTCGGCCGACATGTAGACGACCTTGGCGCCCGGATGGCGGGCCAGATATTCATGGCCGATCGCATGCATCAGATGGGTTTTGCCGAGCCCGGTGCCGCCATGGAGGAACAGCGGGTTGAAGACGAGCTTGCCGCCTTCGGCCAGCGTGCGGGCGGCGTTGTACGCGACCTCATTCGCCTTGCCGACGACGAAGCTGTCGAAGGTGTAGCGCGTTTCGAGCGGAGTCCCGCAGCGCGGCTCGACATCGGCTGGCGGCACGACGACATCGGCCGGCGCCGCCTCCGCTGCGTCGGCCGCGGAGAACAGCGCCGGGCGCTCCATGCCGTTCGCCGCCACGATCGCGACATGGCGAATCTGCGGCAGCAGCGCGCGCCAGGCCTGCAGCAGATGATCGACGAAATGGGTCGTCGCCCAATTGGCCATGAATTCGCTCGGCGCGACAAGCCTCAGCGTGCCGGCACCAAGATCGCACTCGCCCAGGGTCAGCGGTTTCAGCCAGCCATCGAAGGTGCGCACGCC
>SCUQ01000246.1 GCA_004297635.1 Rhizorhabdus sp.
ATATCGTGAAGCTCGCCCAGCGTCTGGTCGAGCGCATGGCGCTGCGTTTCGAGCGCCTCGATCCGTTCGCTTACACGGGCCAGAAGATTCTTCGTCTGCTCGATGTGAAGCGCGTCCACGGTGTAGAGGTCGAGGAATTCCTTGATCTGGCGCAGGGTAAAGCCGAGCCCCTTGCCGCGCAGGATGAGGCGCAGCCGCGCGACCTCTCGTCTGGAATAGACCCGCATCGTGCCGACCCGCTGCGGCTCGAGCAGCCCCTTGTCCTCATAGAAGCGGATTGCGCGCGTGGTGATGCCCAGTTCATCCGCCACATCCTGGATGCCGCGAAGCGGCTGGCGGTGGCCGGCTTCATTCATGTCCCGATGCGCCACAGAATCAGCTCGCGGCCTTGCGCGCTTCTTCGGCGACCAATTCCTTCTTGGAAAGCTTGCCGATCAGGGTCTTGGGCAGGCTCATACGGATTTCGATCTCGCGCGGCAGTTCAATCTTGGAGACCCGCGTCTTGAGGAATTCGGTCAGATCGTCAACGTCCGCCTGCTGGCCGGGGCGGAGCACGACGAAAGCCTTCGGGGCCTGCCCGCGATATTCGTCGGGCACGCCGATCACCACGGCCTCCAGGATGGCGGGGTGTTCGTACAGGGCCTCCTCGATCACGCGCGGATAGACGTTGTAGCCGCCGCAGATGATCACGTCCTTGATCCGGTCGACCAGGAAGAGATAGCCGTCGGCATCGAGATAGCCGACGTCGCCGGTGCGGATGGCGCCATCGATGAAGGTCTTGGCGGTTTCCTCGGGCTTGTTCCAATAGCCCTTCATCACCTGCGGGCCGCGTGCGCACACTTCGCCCCGTTCGCCGACCGGCATCAGCTGGTGCGGATCGTCGAGGCTGCGGATCTCGATCGTGGTGCCGGGGAAGGCGGGGCCGGCGCTGTTGTCCTTCACCTCACCCTCGCAGGGGTTGCAGGTCAGGATCGGGGAGGTCTCGGACAGGCCATAGCCCTCCACCACGCGGGCGCCGGTCAGCCGTTCGAACTCGGCCCGCACGTCGAACGGCAGCGGCGCGCCGCCCGAGACGCAGAAATCGAGATCGTCGAAATGGATCGGCCGATCGGCGGCGGCCTTGTTGATCGCGGTCAGCATCGTCGGCACCGCGAGCAGCTTGGTGGGGCGGGTCCGCTTCGTCGTCTTCAGGAACTGCTTCAGTTCGAAACGCGGCAGCAGGATCATCAGCGCGGCGGTATCGATCGAGAAGTTGAGCACGGTGGTCAGGGCGAAGACATGGAACATCGGCAACACGCCCATGATCCGGTCCTGCCGATCGGCGGGGCCGCAGCCGCGGCCACCGACATGAAGGATCATCTGGTAGCTGTTCGCGGTCAGGTTGGCGTGGGTGAGCATCGCGCCTTTGGGCACGCCGGTGGTGCCGCCGGTATATT
>SCUQ01000247.1 GCA_004297635.1 Rhizorhabdus sp.
GTTGAGCAGCGAGCCGGCCGGCGCCGACGTGCGGATCGGCAGAAAGCTGCCCTCATTATTGGGTACATCCGGACACAGCAGCACCTTCAGCCCGTAGACGGTGTAGGCGAAGGTATAGATCGGCACCACGTTCAGCGCATGCGGCATCTGCGGGCTCGTGCCGGCATAGTCGATCTCGATCTCGTCACCCTTCACGGTCAGCGCACATTCGATGGTTATCGGGTCATCGAAGCCGTCATGCTGCACGCTGGAGCGATATGTGCCATCGGGGATCCGCCCGATCGCATCGCGCATCGCGCGCTCCGACCGGCGACGCACTTCCGCCCCGAGACTTTGCAGGTCCACCGTCTTCAACAGGCCCTGAAGACGCTCGCCCATCGTTCTGCAGCCCGCGATCTGAGCCCATATGTCACCCAGCCCCTGCTCCGGAACCCGGACGTTCTGGCGGATCAGCTCGACGAGCACCTCGTTCGTCTCTCCGCCGTCGAGGAACTTCATCACCGGGATCTGGAGCCCTTCCTCGTAGATCTCGCGGCTGCTGTTGCTGCGCAGCTTTCCACCGATATCGGGCAGGTGCGACACCACGGCGGCGAAGGCGACGAGCTTGCCATCATGGAAGATGGGGGTGGCGGTGGTCACGTCATGGACATGTCCCGACCCTTTCCACGGATCGTTGGTGATGAAGACGTCGCCCGGCTTGATCGTATCGGCCGGAAACCGGTCGAGGAAGTGGCGCACGGATGCGGGCAGGCAGCCGATAAAGCCGGGCAGGCTCATGGTCGACTGTGCCAGCGACCGGCCTTCCGCGTCCGTGAGGACGATCGCGAAGTCGTTCCCGTCGCGGACCAGTGTTGAGAAACATGTCCGCACAAAGGCCGCGGCGGCCTCGTCGACGACGCTGATCAGCCGCTTCCAGAGGATCTCGAGTTCGATAGGATCGAATTCCGTCTGGACGCCGCTGGCTGCTGCCTCGGGTCGCTTGAGGGGGATCGTGCTCATGTCAGTCGAATTCCTTGATTTCAACCGAGATCGTCAGGTCGTCGCGGACGGTTACTGAAGCCGATACCGGCACCACGATCGTCGACTCGCGCTCCTCGAGGATCAGCGGTCCCTGAAGCACCGTACCGGCAGGCAGGCTGTATCGATCATAGACTTCGACCCGACCATAAGCCCGGCGGAGCGGCAGATAGATGTCGCGCGAACCGCTGCTGTTCGACGCCGGCTTGACGCGGTCGTCACCCCATTCGAAATGCTGCCCGCGTGTCGGGGCTTTCCCGACCAGGCGCCACGTCGTCACCTGCGGCAATGCCGAGGGCACGAGCCGCCCATAGAGCTTCTGGTACTGAGCCTCGAATGCCTCGGTGAGACGATCCGATACCCGATCGTCGAGCTGACTATAGGGGATCGAGACCGGCAGTTCCGCACCCTGCCCCTGGTAGCGCATCTCCGCGCCGATCATCCATTCGATGTCGGTCGCCCCGGCCGCGGTGAGTTCGGCTTCGCCCTCGCGCCGGAAGGCGGCAAGAGAGTCGGCCACTTTCGACCAGTCGACATCCGCAAGCAGTTGGGGCTCCGACCAGGCCTTATCCACCCGTGCCGGGGCGGCGAGCATGCCCAGGCAGGATCCGGCACCTGCGGCGATCGGAATCAGAACCTGCGGAATCCGCAGCTTGCGCGCCACCTCCACCGCATGCACGGGACCGGCCCCGCCGGTCGCGACCATAGAAAATTTGCGAGGATCATGGCCGTTCTCGGCAATGTGGATACGCGCCGCACTCGCCATGTTCTCGTTGACGACGTTGCAAATGCCCCAGGCTGCATCGATCGTCTCGACATTGAGCTGTTTGGCCACCTCGGCAATCGCGCGGCGCGACGCCTCGACGTCGAGGCGCATCTCCCCGCCGAGGAAATTGTCCGCATTGAGGTAGCCCAGCAGCAGATCGGCATCGGTCACCGTCGGCTTGCTGCCGCCGCGGCCGTAGCATGCCGGACCCGGCACCGAGCCAGCGGATTCGGGTCCGATGTTGAGCAGGCCGAGGCGATTGCAGTAGGCGATGGAGCCGCCGCCCGCCCCGATCTCGATGAGCTCGATGCTCGGGATCAGGATCGGCAGGCCCGAGCCACGCTTGAAGCGTTCGACGCGGGCGCATTCGAAACGGTGCGCGATCGGCGGATCGCCTTCCACGGCCACGCAGGCCTTCGCCGTGGTGCCTCCCATGTCGAACGCCAGCACCTGGCTGACGCCGTTCTGGCGCGCTGCATTCAGGGCGGACAGCACCCCGGCGGCCGGCCCCGATTCGAGAAGGAGGATGGGCGACTCCGCCCCCGCCTTCGCCGAACTGAATCCGCCGCTGGACACCATTACCCGGAGCGGCACGTCCTTGCGGATATCGGCGATGCGCGCTTCGAGCTCATGAAGATAGGCCGCGACGATCGGTTTCACATAGGCGTTGGCCACGACGGTGGACGTTCGCTCGAACTCCTGAATCTCGCGAGCGAGGTCCGACGACACCGACACAGCGATGCCGGGAAGACGCTCGCGAAGATAGGCCTCCACCGCCTTTTCGTGATCGGTGTTCACATAGGCATGGAGAAGCGACACCGCGACGGAATCGACGCCCAACGCCCGGACGGCCTCCACCACGGCGTCGAGTTTGGCGTCGTCCACCGGGACGACGACGCGGCCGCGTGCATCCAGTCGCTCGTCGATCTCGATCCGGCGTTCCCAGTCGACCAGCGGCTTGGGCAGTTCGATGTCGAGGTCGTAAATGTCGTAGCGCCACTCCCGCCCGATATCGAGCGCATCGCGCATGCCCTGTGTCGTGACGAGCGCCGTTTGTGCTCCCTTGCGCTCGATCAGCGTGTTGGTGATCAGCGTGGTGCCATGGACGACTTCAGCCAGGGGCGCGGCATTCTGGCCCTGGGTTTCGACGACCTGCTCGAGCAGGTTCAGGATGACGGCCGATACGGCCTCGCCTGGATCGTCGGGGGTCGTCGGCAGTTTCGCCACCCAGATCTGGCCGCTCGGCCACAGCGCGGCTACCCCGTCTGTGAATGTGCCACCAATATCGACGGCGACGCGCAATTTGGTATCGGGTCGGGTATGGAAGGTCATTGCTCTGAAAAGCTTCTCTGACATGGGGTGATCGTGTTGAACCGACGCACGAGCCGGAACTCAGTAGGCAATCGTGATGAGGCGTTCCTCGGTCATCTCGCGGATGGCATAGGCAGGACCTTCGCGACCGAAGCCGCTATCCTTGACACCTCCGAACGGCATGACGTCTGCACGTGCGCTTGAAGCCTCGTTGACGTGAACGCCTCCGAAGCGAAGCCGCGGCGCCAATCGCAGCGCGACATGGAGGTTTGCTGTGAACAGGCCCGCAGCCAGACCATATGGGCTGTCATTGGCGCGGACGACGGCATCGTCGACGCCGTCGAACGGAATGACGCTGATCACC
Source organism: Rhizorhabdus sp. (assembly GCA_004297635.1). Taxonomy (GTDB): domain Bacteria; phylum Pseudomonadota; class Alphaproteobacteria; order Sphingomonadales; family Sphingomonadaceae; genus Rhizorhabdus. The sequence continues at coordinate 3,459 of SCUQ01000247.1, forward strand.
GGCGCGAAAATCTCGCTGCAATAGACACGCATCGTCTCGGAGACGTCCGCAAGGACGGTCGGCGCAAGCACGCTGCCGTCTCT
>SCUQ01000248.1 GCA_004297635.1 Rhizorhabdus sp.
GAGACCGTATACGTTGACGCAGACTGATCAGAGCTTCTCAGAATCCTACTTGCAAGCGGGGCGGGCCATACGTTTTTGCAGTGCGGGGCGTCTTTGGAAACGCGCTGTTAACGGCTTTCGCTTACCGATTGGCCGGGGCCGCGAGGTACCGGAACATGGGAATATATGCGTGGCCAAGACGATCCTCACCGTTGATGATTCCGCCTTCATACGAAAGCTGCTGCGCGTGACGCTCGTCGGGCAGGGCTTCGATGTCGCCGAGGCCGAGGACGGCGTCGCCGCGCTTGAGTGGCTCGCCGCGCATGATCGCCCCGACCTGATGATCACCGATATCAACATGCCGCGCATGGACGGTTTCGGCCTGGTCGAGGCAGTGCGCGCCGAGCGCTGCCACGACACCATGCCGATTCTTGTATTGTCGACCGAAGCCGCCGACGACAAGCAGGAGCGGGCCAGGCTGGCCGGCGCCGACGGCTGGATCGTCAAACCCTTCAACCCCGATCAGCTCGCCAGCGCGATCCACAGCGTTTCGCAGTGAGGGCGCCGAGCCGATGACGCTTCCCCGCCGCGCCCGTGTATTGATCGTCGACGATTCGATCACGATGCGCGCCTTTTTCGGTGCCATCTTCGAGCGCCACAGGAATATCGAGGTGGTCGGCACCGCCGCCAGCGCCGACGAGGCGCGGCGGATGATGATCGACAAGCGCCCCAATGTCGTAACCCTCGACGTCGAAATGCCCGGCATGAGCGGGCTCGATTTCCTGACCGAGATCATGCGCGACCGCCCTACCCCGGTGATCATGCTGTCCTCGCTGACCCAGAAGGGTGCCGAGACCTCCTTCGAGGCGCTCGAACGCGGCGCGGTCGACTGTTTCCCAAAGCCGGCCTCCACCAACCGCGAGGAATTCGCCGAGAAGCTGTGCGCGCTGGTCTTGGCGGCGTCGACCGGCTCGGCGAGGGTCGCGCGCTATGCCAAGGATGCGCCGGCGCGAACGCCGACGGCGGCATCGGCCACCGCGCAGGCCGGCTTCGACTGGAACGGCAAGATTGTGACCATCAGCGCCTCGACCGGCGGCGTCGATGCGCTGCTCGAACTGCTCCCCGCCTTCCCCGCCAATTGCCCGCCGACCGTCATCACCCTGGCGATCGATCCCGATTTCGTGCCGCCGCTGCTGCAGCGCCTCAACAGCCGCTGCCCCGCCAAGGTGCTGCTGGCCGAGGATGGCCGGCCGCTCCAGCCCGGTGTGGTCCAGATCGCCTGCGATCCCGGCACCCATGCCGTGATCGATCGCTGGCCGAACCCGTCGCTGCGGCTGCTGCGTTCGGACCCGGTCAACGGCGCACGGCCATCGGCCAGCCTGCTGTTCGCGACCGCCGCCAAGACCGCCGGCGCCCAGTCTGTCGGCGCGATCCTGACCGGCATCGGGGCCGATGGCGTCGCCGGGCTCAAGGCGCTGCGCGCGACCGGTGCGCTCACTATATCGCAGGATTCGCTGACCTGCCTCGTCGATCAGGCGCCCGCCGCCGCCCGCGCCGCCGGTGCGGTCGAGCTCGATCTGCCGATCGAGGCGATCGCCGCCACGATCCTTGACAGCTGCCGCCGCCAGGCGGACGCGGCGGCCTGACGACGGAGCCGCAGCCATGGCCCAATCCCGCCCCCATGACCTGCTCGCGCTGCTGGCGGACGAGCTGGATGCGGCGCGTGGGCAGCTGGAGGCGCTCGGCATGGCGCTGATCGGCGATGAGGCGGTCGCGATCCGCCATATCACCCAGCTTCAGGCGATCGACCATGTCGGCCAACGCTGCGCCTCGATCGCGACGATCCTGCGCGCCGATGATCCGCAGGCGGCCAGCCGCCTGGCACCGCTGGAAAGCATAACCGAACGGATTGCGGCGCTCAGGAGCCGCTAGCTGCCGCGAACAATGCGATGAGCCTTGGCGCGATCCGATCGAGATCATGCCGAGCCATCACGCGCTTGCGGCCCTCCTTGCCCATCTTCGCGAGCTTCGCCTTGCTTGCCGCCATCACCGCGCGGATCGCCTCCGCCAGTGCCGCGCCGTCGCCCGGCTCGACCAGCCAGCCGCAGCTGTCGTCGACCAGTTCCGGGATGCCGGCGATCCGGGTGGTGATCACCGGCCGGCCCATCGCGAACGCCTCCATGATCACGATCGGCAGTCCTTCGGCATGGCTCGGCAACAGCAGCGCGCGGGTTTCGCCGATGCGACGGCGGACCTCGGCATTGGTCCGCCAGCCGAGCAGCTTGACCTTGCCGCCCGTCGCCGTCGCGGCGATCTCGCGCTCGATCGCGGCGCGGCTTTCGCCATCGCCGATCAGCACCACCGACAGCCCGGGCGCCGTGTCGGCCGCCGCCGCGATCGCCGCCGGGATTTCGGCCTGTCCCTTTTGCGGACAGAGCCGGCCGACCGAAAGCAGCCGCGCGCTCATCGGCGGCGGGCCGGGGTCGGACGGATAGTCCCGCAGGTCCAGGCCACAGGGAACGATCTTCACCCGCGCATGGAGATGTTCGGGCAGATAGGCCTGAAGCCGATCGCGGCAATAGGCGCTGATCGCGATCACGAAGGCGGCGTGCTGCGCCTTGTCGCCCACGCTGTTCTCGACAAGCTGTTCCAGTTCGTCGGGGCCGTGGACGGTGAAGCTGTAGCGCGGCCCGCCAAGCCGGTGGCAGAGCATCGCCACCGTCGCCGCATTGGTCGAGAAATGCGCATGGACATGGGTGATTCCCAGATCGCGGCAGCGCGCCCTCAGCCGGATCGCCTGGGCCAGATAGGCGCTATGGCGGACGAAGCCGCCGCCTGCCGCGCGGTGCATCTCGCGGGTGGCCTCAAGCGCCTCGCCGAAGCCGCGCGGGTGCAGCACGGCATGGCGGACGAGCCCGCTCATCAGCCGCCGCCCCTGGCCGCTGAGCAGATATTCGACCCGCCCGCGCTCCGACATATCCTGCGGATCGACGAGCCGCTCCTGCCAGTGGCGGACCGCGAAACGCTTGACCGGCACCCCCGCCCGCTCGATCGCGGCGATTTCACGCCGGATGAAGGTGGTGCTGGTCATCGGATAGCTGTTGAGCAGATAGGCGAGCTTCATGCCTGTCGCGCCTCCGCGATCAGCCGTGCAGCCTCCGCCATGCGCGCATGGCTGACGATGGGGCTTTCGATGGCACCGGCCCGATGGAGCGCGGTGAAATGCGCGACCTCCCGCGCATAGGGGCTGTCGCCGAAGGGGCGCCAGCGCTCCGTTCCGCGCGCGCCGAGATCGGCGAGCCGGCGGACCAGCGGATTCTGCCGCATGCTCCGCCACGCCTGGGACGGGCGACGGGCGGCGCGGGGGAAGCCGATCCGCTGGGCCGTCAGCAGCGGCGGCGGCACCTCCACCGCGCCCGTCGTCCCCTCGATCCTCAGGCTGTTGTCGAGCCGCCCGACGAAGGAGACCGCGAGATCGGACGTACCGCCAGCCAGATGGTCGAGCCGGAAGCGGGCAGCGACGTCCAGGCCGTGGCCATCGCGCCGGACCTGGCAATCCATCGACCGGACCGGGCCGAGCGCGATCAGCGCCAGCATCAGCGGATAGATCGCGCGATCGGCGAGCACGCCGCCATCGGCTTCGAACAGGCGGGAGTGATGCGCGCGGCCGACCCGATAGCCGAAGCTCGCCTCGACATGGGAGAGCGTGCCGAGCCGGCCCGACGCCGCGGCATCGAGCGCGGTCGCCACCGCCGGAAGGAAAGGTGTCGCCACCGCCTCCATGTAAAGGCGGCCGGTTCGTTGTGACAGCGATATGAGTTCGGCGGCCTCGGCAGGGTCCATCACGCAGGGCTTCTCGCACAGCACCGCTTTGCCGGCTTCGAGCGCCAGGCGGGTCTGACGGCCATGGTCGCGGTTGCGCGAGGCGATATAGACGGCCTCCGCCGCGTCGATATCGACATCGCCGGTCAGCGCTCGCATCGTTGCCGCCATCCGGCCGCGACCGATGATGTGAAAGCGCAGCGGAGCGCCGGATACAGGCGCGGTCATGCCCGCCACGTCATCGGCGC
>SCUQ01000025.1 GCA_004297635.1 Rhizorhabdus sp.
TGGCGCGGGGTGATCGCCACAACGATCAGCCGCTTCGCGTCGGCGGTGACGAAATCGCGTCCGAAGGCGCCGAACAGGTCATTGCCCATCCGCGGGCGATCCCCGGTGGCGAGCACCTCGGCGACCGAACCGAGATGCGACAGGCTCGACGCGGCGAGATCGGACAGCGGTACGCGGATCTCGGCGCCTTCGCCTGTCGTCCGGCGGCGCAGCAGCGCGGAGGTCATCGCGAAGGCGGCATAGGCCCCGCCCAGCAGGTCCCACGCGGGCAGGACATGGTTGACCGGGCGGGGATCGTCGGCGGGGCCGGTCATGTCCGGCACGCCGACCGCGGCGTTGACGGTATAGTCGACGGCGGGCGAACCATCCGCCCATCCCATCACCCGGACAGTGATGATATCGGGCCGGCGCGCGGCGAGCGCCGCGTGACTCAGGAAGCTTCTTTCAGGATAGTTGGTGAGGAACAGCCCGCCCTCGTCGCCCGGCGCGGTGGCAAGCGCGACCGCCAGCTCGCGGCCTTCGGGGCGGCCGAGATCGATCGCGATCGACCTCTTGCCCTTGTTGAGCCCTTCCCAATACAGGCTGTCGCCTTTCGGCGTGACCGGCCAGCGGCGATAATCGGGACCGCCGCCGATCGTGTCGAAGCGGATCACGTCGGCGCCCATCTGTGCGAAATACAGCCCGCAGGAGGGGCCGGCGATGAAGGCCGCACCCTCGACGACGCGCAGTCCGTTCAGAAGATCGTACATATATCTGCCTTCAGCCCAGACGAACCAGGGTGCGGCCCAGATTGTCGCCGCTGAACAATCCCCATAGCGCGTCGAGCGATCGTTCGATGCCCTCATGAACGGTTTCCGCCTGCCGGATCAGGTAGGCGTCGTGCCAGGCGATCATGTCCGCCAGGAATTGCGGCTCGAGATCCATGTGGTCGAGCACGATATAGCCCTCCATGCGGATGCTCTTGGTCATCAGCATGGTCAGGTTGCGCGGCGCCGAGGAGGGCTCGGTGACGTTATATTGCGAGATCATCCCGCAGATGGCGAAGCGCGCTCTGGGATTGGCGAGGGCGAGCGCCGCCTGGAGATGATCACCGCCGACATTCTCGAAATTGACGTCGATCCCGCTCGCCCCGATCGCCTTAACCTCACGCGCCAGCGCCTTGGTGAGATTGGGCTCGGCCTTGTAGTCGATCGCCGCGTCGACGCCGATGACCTCCTCCAGAAACGCCTTCTTGCGGGGGCCGCCGGCCGATCCGATGACCTTGCAGCCCTTGATGCGGGCGATCTGGCAGGCGATCGAGCCGACCGCGCCCGAGGCGGCGGAAACGAAGACGACATCGCCTTCCCGCAATTGGGCGATGCGCAGCAAGCCGGCATAGGCGGTAAGCCCGGTCGATCCCGCGAAGCCGAGATAGGCCTGGGGCGGTAGCCGGGTGCGATCCCGATGCCGCAGCGCTCTGGCCGGCGCGTTGAACGCCTCGCGCCAGCCCAGGCGGGAGAAGACCAGATCGCCGGGCGCGAATTCCGGATCGGCGGACGCGACGACCTCGCCGATGGCGGGGCCTTCCATTGCCGCATCCAGCGCGAAGGGCGGGACATAGCTTTTCGCGTCGCTCATCCGCCCGCGCATCGCGGGATCGACCGCCATCCACAGGTTGCGGACCTGGACCTCGCCGGGCGAGGGCGGCGGAAGATCGGCGGTGACGAGGGCGAAATCCTCGGCGACGGGCATGCCGACGGGGCGGCGTTTGAGCTGCATCTCGCGGGATTGCATGTCTTTTCCTTGCGTAGCGTCAGTAACCGTTGAGGCGGCCCCAGCGCTCGCGATGCCAGGAGGCGCTGCCATAGGCCTGTTCCAGCGTCCGCGCGCGCTTCAGGTAGAGGCCGGCGTCATGCTCATGGGTCATTCCGATGCCGCCGTGGAGCTGGATCATCTCGCGGCTGATATGGTGCGCGGTCTCGGCGGCAGTCGCCTTGGCGAGCGAGGCGAGGGCCGGGAGGTCAGGATCGTTGGCGTCG
>SCUQ01000249.1 GCA_004297635.1 Rhizorhabdus sp.
GGCCGGACAACCCGTTTCCTTCTCGATCTTACACCCGGTTCGCTCGATCGGCTTTCGCCGCAAGACCGACCGTTCTGGGAAGCGATGATCGAGATATTCACCGCTCCCGCGATCGCCGAAGCGATCGTCGCCAAATTCGCGCCGACCCTGCGCGAACGATTTGGCGGGACGATGCCCGAACTGACGGCCGTCCCGATCCTGTATCGCGACCAGCCGGGCTACCGGATCGGCATCCACCCGGATGCCGCGAGCAAGATCGCGACTTTGCAATTCTACCTGCCGTACGACGAAAGCCAGGTCCATCTCGGCACCAGCTTCCACCGTCGGACGGAGACCGGGTTCGAAAAGATCAAGACCAATCGCTTCCTGCCCAACAGCGCCTATGCCTTCGTTCGATCCGAGGAGAGCTGGCACAGCGTCGATGAGCTCGGCTCCGATGAGGCGCCGCGCAACACGATCGCGCTCACCTTCTACATCAAGGGCCAGGAATATCGCTCGGCACCGACATCGGCTTATACGGCGGACATGGCCGAAGCGCTGCGTTCGCTCGCCGGAAACTTCACCCGCCGAGACGATGTCGCCGCGCTTTTTCCGGAAGGCGGGGTCGGCGTCGAGCTGGGCGTCGCAGCGGGCGACTTCTCGGAGCGCATCCTGCAATTCGATCATGTCGGATATCTGTACAGCATCGACATGTGGGCGGGCGACCGCGGCCATGGCATCGAACAATATCGCGAGGCGATCGCCAGGCTGAGCCCCTATAAGGACCGCAATGCCCTGATGCGGATGCGCTTCGACGAGGCGCTCCAGCTGTTCAACGATGAGTCCCTCGATTTCATCTATGTCGACGGCTATGCGCATGACGGCGAACTGAACGGGCAGACCTTCCGGGACTGGCTGCCCAAGCTCAAGTCCGGCGGCATCATCGCAGGCGACGACTATGCGCCCGACTGGCCCTTGGTGATGGCGGCGGTGGACACCTTCTGCGCCGAGAACGGCTTAGAGCTGCATGTCATCGACTGTCATGAGGACAGCTGGAATTCGATGTATCCGACATGGTTCGCGATGAAGCCTTGAGGATCGCGAATGTACCATGATCCCCGACTCCAGCGCGCGCGCGGGCGCGACGCGATCCTCGACCATGGCCGATCGGTGCTGGACGTCGAATCGCAAGCGCTGGCACAACTGCGCGACGTCCTCGACGATGACTTCACCCGCGCCGTCGAGCTGATCCTGGAAACGCAGGGGCGGGTCGTGGTCAGCGGCATGGGCAAATCAGGCCATATCGCCCGCAAAATGGCGGCTACCTTCGCTTCGACCGGTACACCTGCGATCTTCATCCATCCTGGCGAAGCAGCACATGGCGATCTGGGCATGCTGCTGGCCGGCGATCTGCTGGTCGTACTGTCCAACTCGGGGGCCACCCCGGAGCTGCGGCCGATCATGGATTACGCCCGCAGCCTCGACTGCCCCATCGTCGCGATCAGCGCGCAGCGCCATTCACCGATGGCACAGGCGGCCAGTGCCGCGATCATCCTGCCGAGGGTGCGGGAAACCTGCCCGGTCAACATCTCGCCGACCACATCGACGACCCTGATGCTCGCGCTCGGCGATGCGCTGGCGGTGGCGACGATGGGCGTCCGCGGCATCACCCGCGAGCAGCTCGAACGGCTCCATCCGGGCGGCGCGATCGGACTAAGGCTGCTGCCCATCAACGACATCATGCACAGCGGTGATCAACTGCCGCTGGTTGGGATCGAGGCGCCCATGCGCGATGTGCTGGTAACGATGACCGAGAAGAGCCTGGGAATCGCCGGCGTGCTCGACGGCGAGGGGCGCCTGGTCGGCACGATCACCGATGGCGATCTTCGTCGCAATATCGATCGCCTGCTGGTGAGCAGTGCCGCAGAGGTCATGACGCGCAACCCAAAGACGGTTCCCGACGGCACCTATGCCGAGGACGCTCTGGCGATCCTCAGCGCCAACAAGATCACCGCGCTGTTCGTGATGGACCATGACCTGCCCGACAGGCCGGTCGGTCTCGTCCATATCCACGACTTCAACCGCCTGGGGTTCAGCTAAGCCAGCCGCTGGCATCGGCGGAAAAATCGGCTAGCCTGTGCCGATGAGCACATCCCCGATCGATCCGGCAACCGACGCCAGCGGCCATCGGTCGCGCCTGCGCCGGCGGTTGATCGAAGGTGGGCCGAACGCGCTGCAGGATCATGAACTGGTGGAGTATCTTCTCGCGCTCGCCATCCCGCGTCGCGATACCAAGCCGATGGCCCGGAAGCTGCTGAAGGAATTTGGCGGCCTCGGCCCCCTCCTGTCCGCGGAACCGGAAAGTCTCGGCCGGCTCAAGCTCAGCGAGGGCGTGATCGCGGCGCTCAAGATTGCGGAGGCTTCGGCCCTTCGGCTGCTGCGAAGCCGGGTCGAACAGGGCGATATCCTGTCCAACTGGCAGGCCCTTACCGACTATCTGCGCGCCGATATGGCGCACCGCTCGATCGAGCGGGTCCGCGTACTGCATCTCAACACCAAGAATCGCCTGATTCGCGACGAACTTGTCTCTGAAGGATCGATCGACCAAGCGGCCGTCCATGTCCGTGAGATCATCCGGCGCGCGATCGAGCTCGGCTCGGCAGCGCTGATCCTTGTCCACAACCACCCATCGGGAGACCCCGAACCCAGCCGGCAGGATATCGCCTTGACCCGCGAATTGATCGCCGCGGCGAAGCCGCTGGGCATCGCGATCCACGATCATGTCGTGGTAGGCCGCGATGGGCAGGCCAGCCTGCGCGCACTGGGGCTGATATGAAAGAGGCGGCCCTCAGGCCGCCTCTTCGTCATGGCCTTATGGAAGCGAGGCTTACGCCGACAGGAACACT
>SCUQ01000250.1 GCA_004297635.1 Rhizorhabdus sp.
GCGGGCTCGACCTCGTCCAGCGGGATCGGGGTTTCGGCCTTCTTCAGATTCATCAGGCCGCGGATCGTCAGAAGGCGCTCGCTCTGCTCGTTGATCTGCGCGGCGAAGGCGTCGTAACGCTCCTTGCTGTTGCCGCGCACGGCATGCTGGAGCGAGGCGACGCTCTCGGGCGTCCAGGCATGTTCCTCACCGCGGATACGGTAGCCATAGACGCCGCCGACATCGAGCATGTTGCGGTAGATCGGATTGTCGCCATAGGCGGCGGCGTGCCGGCGCACGGTTTCTTCCGCGACCTCGGCCAGGCCGATGCCCTCGATCGTCGTCGCGGTGCCGGTGAAATATTTGTCGACGAACGCCGACGAGAGGCCGATCGCGTCGAATATCTGCGCGCCGCAATAGCTCTGATAGGTTGAGATGCCCATCTTGGACATCACCTTCAGCATGCCCTTGCCGACAGCCTTGATATAGTTCTTGCGGACTTCGTGGGGGCTGAGCGGCAGCGCCTGGCGGACCCGGATCTCCTCCAGCGTGTCGAAGGCCAGATAGGGGTTGATCGCCTCGGCGCCATAGCCGGCCAGTACACAGAAATGATGGACCTCGCGTGCCTCGCCGCTCTCGACGACGAGGCCGGTCTGCATGCGCAGGCCCTGTTTGACGAGGTGATGATGGACAGCGGCGGTCGCGAGCAGCGACGGTATCGCGATCCGGTCGCTGCTTTGCGCGCGATCGGACAGGATCAGGATATTCTTGTCGGCCAGCACCGCATCGGTCGCGGCCCAGCACATTTCCTTGATCGCATTCGCCATGCCGTCGGCGCCGGTCGCGGCATCCCAGGTGATGTCGATCGTCTCCGTCCGGAAAGCGCCGTCGAGCTGCGCCTCGGCCGAACGGATGCGGGCGACGTCGCCATTGGTGAGGATCGGCTGATCGACCTCGAGCCGCTTGTGGGTACCGGCCTGGCGGCCGAGCAGGTTCGGGCGCGGGCCGATCATCGACACCAGCGACATCACCAGTTCCTCGCGGATCGGATCGATCGGCGGATTGGTGACCTGGGCGAAGTTCTGCTTGAAATAATCGTAGAGCAGCCGCGAGCGGCTCGACAGCACCGCGATCGGCGTGTCGGTGCCCATCGAACCGATCGGATCGTCGCCATTGCGCGCCATCGGTTCGAGGAATTTGGAGATATCCTCCTGCGAATAGCCGAAGGCCTGCTGACGATCGAGCAGCGCCTGCGGATCATTCGGGAGGGTGGGCGTCTCGGTCTCCGGCGTCCGGACCGCATCGAGGTCCTTCAGCTTATACTGGGTCGATTCCAGCCATTTGGCGTAAGGCTTGGCATCGGCCAGGCTCGCCTTGATCTCCTCATCCTCGATGATCCGTCCCTGCTCCATATCGATGAGCAGCATCTTGCCGGGCTGAAGCCGCCACTTGCGGACGATATTCTCCTCGGCCACCGGCAGCACGCCGGATTCCGAGGCCATGATGACATGATCGTCGTCGGTGACGAGGAAGCGGGCCGGGCGCAGGCCATTGCGATCGAGCGTCGCGCCGATCTGACGGCCATCGGTGAACGCGACCGCCGCAGGGCCGTCCCACGGTTCCATCAGTGCGGCGTGATATTCGTAAAAGGCCTTGCGCGCGGGGTCCATCAGCGGGTTGCCGGCCCAGGCCTCCGGGATCAGCATCATCACCGCATGGGCGAGCGAATAGCCGCCGGCCACGAGCAGTTCGAGCGCATTGTCGAGACAGGCGGTGTCGGACTGGCCATGCGGGATGATCGGCCAGATCTTGTCGAGATCGGCGCCGAGCAGCTCGGATTCCATCGTCCGCCGGCGCGCGTTCATCCAGTTGACGTTGCCGCGTACCGTGTTGATCTCGCCATTATGGGCGATGAACCGATAAGGGTGCGCCAGCTTCCAGCTCGGGAAGGTATTGGTCGAGAAGCGCTGGTGGACCAGCGCGATCGCCGAAGTCGTCAGAGGATTGCCGAGATCTTCGTAGAAGCTGCCGACCTGGCCGGCGAGCAGCAGGCCCTTGTAGACGACCGTCCTGCTCGAGAAGCTCGGCATGTAAAGGTCGGTCAGGCCGGGCAGGTCGTTCTTCACGGCCAGTTCGGCGAGTGGATTCTGGGTCTGCTTGCGGATGACGAGCAGCTTGCGTTCGAACGCATCCTGGTCGACGCAGTCCTCGCCGCGGCCGATGATCGCCTGGCGGATGACCGGCATCTCGTCGAGCACCGCCTGGCCGAGACCATCGGTGTTCACGGGCACGTCACGCCAGCCGATCAGGACCTGGCCTTCCTTGGCGACAAATTTCTCGAAGGCACCAACCGCGAAGTCGCGCGCGGCATCGTCGCGCGGCAGGAAGCACATCGCGACGCCATAGTCGCCGGGCAGCGGCAGGGTGAGGCCGGCCTTTGCAGCCCAGTCGCGCAGCAGCGCATCGGGAATCTGGATCAATATGCCGGCGCCGTCGCCGAGCAGCGGATCGGCGCCGACCGCGCCGCGATGATCGATGTTGAGCAGGATCTGCAGGCCGCGCTGAACGACGCTGTTCGACTTCTCGCCACGGATATGGGTAATGAAGCCGACGCCGCAGGCATCATGCTCATTCCTGGAATCGTACAAACCTTGATTTTGCGGATAGCTCATCCGGCGCCCTTGCTCCCCACGCCCGTGCCTGCCGGGCCTCGGCGCCCGCCTATACATAGCTGGCCCCGCCCGTGAAGCCTTTAAAATGACGCGCGGCTGCAATCTAATCTTTCAACCGCGACGGAACTCGCGGGAAAATAGCACTTTCATGGGGAAGGCCCGGAGCCCGGTCCGGCGCGGAATGCGACCGGCGGAAAGGAAATATCGCCTGAGACTTGGTGACCCCTACGGGACTCGAACCCGTGTTTTCGCCGTGAGAGGGCGACGTCCTAGACCGCTAGACGAAGGGGCCGTCCGGTGCGGAGCGGCGTCCTTATGGGGCGGGGGTGTCCAAGTCAAGGCAATGGCCGCAGGAAAAGAGCCGTGGCCGGACATCAATCGGGAAACTACGATATGGCCAATCGGGGCGACGTCGCTAGAATCGGTCCATGCAGCTG
>SCUQ01000251.1 GCA_004297635.1 Rhizorhabdus sp.
GCTCTTCCGATCTGCCTCCGGGCGAAGCTGATCCCGGCGATCGAGGCGCTGCGGGTCGGCGTGTCGACCGACAAGGACGCCCATTACGGCCCGGTCGTCACCGCCGCGCACAAGGCCAAGATCGAAAACTATATCCAGATGGGTGTCGATGAAGGTGCCGAGCTGGTCGTCGATGGCCGTGGTTTCAGCCTGCAGGGCCATGAGGACGGCTTTTTCGTCGGACCGACCCTGTTCGACAGGGTGACGACGGCGATGACGACCTACAAGGAGGAAATTTTCGGCCCGGTCCTCCAGATCGTCCGCGCCAAAAGCTTCGAGGAGGCCGTCGCGCTGCCCAGCGAGCACAGCTATGGCAATGGCGTCGCGCTGTTCACCCGCAACGGCCATGTCGCACGCGAGTTCACCGCACGCGTCCAGGTCGGCATGGTCGGCATCAACGTGCCGATCCCGGTGCCGGTCGCCTATCACAGCTTCGGCGGGTGGAAGCGGTCGGGTTTCGGCGATCACAATCAATATGGGATGGAGGGCATCCGCTTCTATACTAGGGTGAAGACCGTCACCCAGCGCTGGCCCGACGGCGGCGCCGGCGACAGCGCCTTCATCATCCCGACGATGGGGTGATATTCGTTCCTCCCCCGGGGCGGGGAGGAATATCAGGGAACGACTATGACCGACCAGTTCGACCTGACCGAGGAGCAGCGCGCCATTCAGGACATGGCGGCGAAGTTCACCGCCGATGCGATCACGCCGCACGCGGCGGAATGGGACGAACAGCATATCTTCCCGCGCGAGACCGTCCGGGCGGCCGCTGCGCTGGGCTTCGGCGGCATCTATGTGTCGGAGGACGCGGGCGGCATCGGCCTCGGCCGGCTCGAAGCCGCGCTGATCATGGAGGCGATGGCCTATGGCTGTCCGTCCACCTCGGCCTTCATCTCGATCCACAACATGGCCGCCTGGATGATCGACCGCTTCGGCCCGGCCGATCTCAAGGCGCGCTATCTGCCGTCGATGGTGGCTTGCGAGAAGATCGGGTCCTATTGCCTTACCGAGCCGGGATCGGGTTCCGACGCGGCGGCCTTGAAGACCAAGGCTGTGCGCGACGGGGATCATTATGTGGTCAGCGGCTCGAAAGCCTTCATCTCGGGCGGTGGCGAGAATGAGGTCTATGTCGTCATGGTCCGCACCGGTGAGGACGGACCGAAGGGCATCAGCTGCCTCGTGATCGACAAGGATATGCCGGGCGTGACCTTTGGCGCGCAGGAAAGGAAGCTCGGCTGGCATTCGCAGCCGACCGCCCAGGTCAATTTCGATGGCGTACGCGTTCCCGTCGCCAATCGGGTGGGTGCCGAAGGCGAAGGCTTCCGCATCGCCATGGCCGGGCTCGATGGCGGCCGGCTCAATATCGGGGCTTGCTCGCTGGGCGGTGCCCAGCGCTGCCTCGATGAGGCGGTCCGTTATACCAAGGAGCGCAAGCAGTTTGGCCAGCCCATCGCCGATTTCCAGTCGATCCAGTTCACCCTGGCCGATATGGAAACCGAGTTGCAGGCGGCCCGGATGCTGCTCTACGCGGCGGCGGTGAAAGTTACCAACGGCGCGCCGGACAAGACCAAGTTCGCGGCGATGGCGAAGTGCCTCGCGACCGACACCGGCTCCTCGGTGGTCGATCGCGCGCTTCAGCTTCATGGCGGCTATGGCTATCTTCAGGACTATCCGATCGAGCGCTTCTGGCGCGATCTCCGGGTCCACCGTATTCTTGAAGGAACCAATGAAATCATGCGGATGATCACCAGCCGGGAGCTGCTGCGCCAATGACGGACGATATCCTGATCTTCGTCGAAGGCCGTACCGGCCGCATTCGCCTGAACCGCCCGAAGGCGATCCACGCGCTGACGCATGCTATGTGCACCGCGATGATCGCGGCGCTGACCGCCTGGGCAGCCGACGACGCTGTCGATCTCGTCATGATCGACCATGTCGACGGCCGGGGCTTCTGCGCGGGTGGCGACATCCGCCTGATCGCCGAGAGCGCGGCGGAGGATGGCGTCGCGGCGCGTGCCTTCTTCCATGAGGAATATCGGCTCAACCACCTCCTCTTCACCTATGCCAAGCCCACCATCGCCTTCATGGACGGGATCACGATGGGCGGCGGCGTCGGCATCTCGCAGCCCTGCTCGATCCGCGTCGTCACCGATCGCACCGTCTATGCCATGCCGGAAACCGGGATCGGCCTGTTCACCGATGTCGGCGGCGGCCGCTATCTGTCGCGCATGCCCGGCCGCACCGGCCGATATGTCGGGCTGACCGGCGCCCGGCTCAACGGCGCCGAATGCCTCGCGACGTCGCTGGGCACCCATTATGTCGCGGGGAACGATGTCGAGCCGTTGAAGGCGGCGATCCTCGGCAACCCACGAGGCATCGACGCGGCGCTGCGCAGCGCCATAACGGCCGTGCCGGCGGCGCCGCTGCTCGATCGCAAGGCCGATATAGACCGGCTGTTCGCTGCCGATCGCTATGAGGATATCCTCGCGGCGCTGGCGGCGGATGGCGGCGACTGGGCGCTGGCGACTCTCAAGACCCTGGAGGGCAAGTCGCCACGCTCGTGCAAGGTCGTGCTGCGCCTGCTCGCGGAAGCTGAACGGATCGACGACTTTGGCGTTGAAATGACAATGGAATATGCGGTCGCCGCGCACATCATCAAGCGCCCGGATTTCGTCGAGGGGGTCCGAGCGCTGATCGTCGACAAGGATGGAGCACCCCGCTGGAATCCTGCTAATCCGGCCGCCGTCGCAGATTCGGAGGTCGACGCCATCTTCGCGCCGCTTGCGCCGGGCGAAGCCTGGACGCCTCTGCCCAACGCCTGAAAGGGGTCCAGCCATGTCCTATGAAACCATTCTCGTCGAAACCCAGGGGCCGGTCACGATCGTCCGGCTCAACCGGCCGCAGGCGCTCAATGCGCTCAACAGCCAGGTGCTCGCCGATCTGATCGCCGCCTTCGGAAGCTTCGATGCCGATCCCACGCAGCGCTGTGCGATCCTGATCGGCAGCGAAAAGGCCTTCGCGGCCGGCGCCGACATCAAGGAGATGCAGGCGAAGGGCTTCGCCCAGATGTATGCCGAGAATTTCTTCCAGGGTTTCGAGAAGGTCACGGCGACCCGCAAGCCGTGGATTTCGGCGGTGTCGGGTTTCGCGCTCGGCGGCGGGTGCGAGCTGGCGATGATGGCCGACATCATGATCGCGGCCGACAATGCGAAATTCGGCCAGCCCGAAATCAAGCTGGGCGTGCTGCCCGGCATGGGCGGGTCACAGCGGCTCACCCGCGCGGTCGGCAAGTCGAAGGCGATGGACATGTGCC
>SCUQ01000252.1 GCA_004297635.1 Rhizorhabdus sp.
ACCTTGCGCATGTTCGACAGCTTGACGACCTCATGCGGAATATCGTCGTTGGCCACGACCGGCGCCGGTGCCGCCACAGGCTTTGCCGCAGATGCGGGCTGAGCCGAAGCCACGGGCTGAGCCGAAGCCACGGGCTGAGCGGCAGATGCGGACGCGGTGGCCGGTGCAGCCTTGGCCGCGCCCCCGAGATCGGCCTTGACGATCCGTCCGCCGGGGCCGGTGCCGCTGACCTGCGCGAGATCGACGCCCTGTGCCTGGGCCAGGCGCTTGGCGAGCGGGCTCGCCTTGACGCGGTCGCCCGAAGCGGTGGGTGCGGGCGCAGCGGAGGCGGCGGGTGCCGGGGCAGATGCCGGCTCGGCTGCCTTGGCCGGTGCCTCCGTCTTGGCCGCCACCTCCACCTTGGTTTCAGCCTTGGGTTCGGGCTTGGGTTCGGGCTTGGCTTCAGCCTTGGCCGCCGGCTTGGCGGGAGTTTCCTCGTCTTCGCCCTGGATCAGCGCGATCACCGCGCCGACCTTGACGCCTTCGGTCCCCTCGGCGACGACCAGCTGCGAGATGATGCCCTCGTCGACCGCCTCGAATTCCATGGTCGCCTTGTCGGTCTCGATCTCGGCGAGGAGATCGCCCGAGGCGACCTTGTCGCCTTCCTTGACGAGCCATTTGGCGAGAGTACCTTCCTCCATCGTCGGAGAGAGGGCAGGCATCTTCAACTCTATCGGCATATAATCATGTCCCTTGAGGCGGGATGGGGGTCGATGCGCCGACACTCATTCCCGTTTGAAGAGACAAGGTCAAGGCGCGCCAGAGCTGATTCATGTGGTCATGCACCTGATTGGTTAAAACAGAGGGATAATAATGGCCATGCGTACCTATCTGGTTGTAATTGACGATAACGAGGCCGCGCGCGTCGCCCTGCGCTTCGCCGCACGCCGCGCCACCCGAACCGGCGGCGCGGTGGAGATACTCGCGCTCGTCCCCCAGCAGGAGTTCGTCCAGTGGGGCGCCGTCCAGGCGACGATGGAGGAGGAGGCGCGGCTGCGCGCGGAGGCGATGGTGACGCAGGCGGCAAGCGCGCTGATCGAGGAAACCGGCGTCATGCCCTCCATCACCGTCCGCCAGGGCGACCCGGTGACGGTGGTGCGCGAACTTCTGGCCGAGCAGCCGCATGTCGCGGCGCTGGTGCTCGGCGCGGCAGCGAGCGGCAATCCGGGCAAGCTGGTCAGCCATTTCGCCGGTATCGACGCCGGCCTGCTGCCCTGCCCGCTGATGATCATCCCGGGCTCGCTCAGCGACGAGGTGCTCGACCGGTTGAGCTAACCCCCGCCCATCGGTCATGCTGAACCTGTTTCAGCATCCACTCACCGCAGTAGAGGAGCGCACAGGTGGGATGGCCAGCCGCAGAACCGCCGGAGTCTCGCCGCCTGGCAGATGCTGAACAAGTTCAGCATGACGAAGAGAAGATTACCCGGCGATCCTGGGCCCGAG
Organism: Rhizorhabdus sp.; assembly: GCA_004297635.1. Classification (GTDB taxonomy): domain Bacteria; phylum Pseudomonadota; class Alphaproteobacteria; order Sphingomonadales; family Sphingomonadaceae; genus Rhizorhabdus. The sequence continues at coordinate 1,483 of SCUQ01000252.1, forward strand.
CACCGCCATCAGTTCGGCGCAACCGGTGACGTCCGCCGCGTCGAATCGTCCCTTCAGCGGGCTGTCCAGATCAAGCACGCCGACCAGCAGCCCGCGATGGACGATCGGCATCACCAGTTCCGAGGCGGAGGCGGCATCGCAGGCGATATGGCCCGGAAAGGCATGGACATCCTCGACGCATTGCGGCTCGTGCGTCGCCGCCGCCGTTCCGCATACGCCCTTGCCGAAGGGGATGCGGATACAGGCGGTCTTGCCCTGAAAAGGGCCGAGCACCAGTTCGCCGTCGATCGCCCGGTAAAATCCGGCCCAGTTGAGATCGGGTAGATATTCCCAGATCAGCGCCGCGGCATTGGCCATATTGGCGATCGTATCGGGCTCGTCGGCGGTAAGCGCCGCGAGCGCAGCCGAAAGATCGGCGTAGAGCGTGGCCTTGTCGCCATGCTTGTCGATGTCGAACCTGTACATGGAGCTACATCTGGGCCCCTACGGCTTGCGCTTCAAGCGGCAAGGCCTATCGTCGCGCAAAGAGCTTGGGGAGGCTTTGCCATGACATGTTCCTTCTATCGCCTGATCTGGCTTCTGCCGGCGGCCTTTGCCGTTCATGTCATCGAAGAATATCTGACCGGTTATCCAGCCTATGCCGGCACGGTGAGCGGCTATCCGATGGGACTGCCGACCTTCCTGGGCAGCAATATCCTCTTCATCCTGACCATGCTGCTGCTCACGCGCTGGGCGGCGGCGACCCGCAAGCCGAATGCGGTCTTCTGGATGCTGGCCTGGGCGGCGGGCAATCTGTTCTGGAACTTCGTCTATCACCTGGCCAGTGTCCCGGCCTTCGACCGTCATTCGCCGGGCCTGATCACCGGGGCCCTGATCTATCTGCCGCTGTCGCTGGCGGTCTGGCAGGCCGCGCTGGCGGAAAAGGTGGTCCGTCCGGCAACGCTGATCGGCGCGATCGCGGCCGGCGGCATCTTCATGGGGCTGGTCGCGGCGGTCGGGATTTTCCATCTGGGCGGCCTGGGCGCCTAGCCTTCGAGACCCTGGCCCGGTATGGTCGTTGCATGCCGCTCATCCCCGTCACCCGCTCGATCGCCATCGACAGCGATGAGATCGAGGAAAGCTTCACGCGCTCGGGCGGTGCCGGCGGACAGCATGTCAACACCACCGACAGCGCGGTGCTGCTCCGCTTCGACGTGCGCCATTCGCCCAATCTGCCCGAGGCCGTCAAAATCCGGCTGGAAGCGCTGGCCGGCAGCCGCCTGACCCGCGACGGCGTGCTGGTCCTGCGCAGCGAGGGCGCCCGATCGCAGGCGATCAATCGCGAAGAGGTCCGCAACCGCCTGTTCGACCTGATCCGCGAGGCGACCTTCGTCCCCAAGAAGCGTAAGCCGACCAAGCCCTCGAAGGCGGCCAAGGCGCGGCGGATGGATGGCAAGGCCAAGCGATCGACGGTCAAGAGCCTGCGGGGGCGGGTGAGCGATTAGACCGGGCTTGCGGCCATGCCGCCGCGGTTTCATAGGCATCGGGCATGAGCATTTCCCGATCGGTCGTCTATTTTGCCTATCTTGGCGACGAAGACACCGACGATGGCGTCGTCCGGCAGCGGATCGCCTATATGGACCGGCAGCTTCGATGGTTGTCCGACCTGATTATCGCATCGGGCGACCCGATCGAGGTTCTCGTGCCCTATGTCGCGCCGCGCGCCTGGGACGGCGAGGTTCACGCTACGATCGCCCGCCATGGATTCCGGATCGATCCCGCATCGATCGAGTCCGACCGGCTCAACCGGTTCGAATATCCCGGCTTCCGGGCAATGAAGACGCTGGCCCAGCAATCCGCCCCCGGGGACCTGATC
>SCUQ01000603.1 GCA_004297635.1 Rhizorhabdus sp.
CCAAAGATTCATCTATTGCGCTCTTTTCTGGTTATGGCCTCGGTGAGCGCGATTTTCACCTGGTCCAACGATCCTGCGAGCTATGACCTGCAAGCGCTGTCACAGCAATTCTTGTCGATGCTCTCGGGGGTAGAGGTAGCGATCAGGCAGGCGAGGTGATAAATTGGCATCTCGCGCCTAATTGACATTCAGTGCCATAATATGGTCTTTTGTCAGCGCTCGGGCGATTCTTGTCGGATTCCGGGCGTATGGCTCGAGAGGATTCCGCTGATGGCATGGAGTGAAAACTACCGTTCTCGCTTCCTGGATGTTGATCTTGATAAGGGACGTTTCCGGGTAAGCCGGACCGCCTTCTCGGATCCGGCGGTGTTCCAGGAAGAGAAGGAAAAGATCCTTTACCGATCATGGCTTTATCTGGGCCATGAGTCGGAGTTTCCTAACCGCAACGACTTCCTGGTGCGGCAGGTACTCGATGCGGAAATCCTCGTTACCCGCGACAGTCAGCTTCGGGTGAACGCTTTCTACAACACCTGTGGGCACCGCGGCGCTTTGCTCTGTCGCGAGCGTGCGGGGAACAAGGCGCTACTCACATGTCCTTACCATGCCTGGACATACCGTACCGATGGAAGTCTGCTCACGCGCGGCAAGGTCGGCGGGTATTGCAAGGAGATGGACGACGACCGGGCCTACGATCTGAAGCCGGTTCCACAACTGGCGCAGCGAGGTGGGTTCTATTTCGTCAATTTCAGTGCCGATACGCCCACTCTCGACGAGCATCTAGGCAAGGCAGGGGAGTGGATTGACACCCTGCTGGAGCATTCGGCCGAAGGTCTCGAGGTCATCTCCGGTCTTCAGGAATATCAGATCCGCGCAAATTATAAACTGATGTGCGAGAACAGCATGGACGGGTATCATCTCGTCCCGACCCATGGGAGCTATCTCGACTATCAGCGCCATATGCTCAAGGGGATGGAAGTTCCATCGTTGGGCGGGCATGTCATCGCGCTTGGCAATGGGCATTCCGGTCTTCAGTCGAACTTGGCGGTGGGTCGCCCGATTGCACAGTGGATGCCTTCGTGGGGCGAGCCAGCCCGAACATTGATCGAGCAGAAGAAAGAAGAACTCGTCGGACGCCTGGGCCAGGAACGGGGTGAATTCATCGCTAACACCAACCGTATCTTCTGTCTTTTCCCATTGACCCTGATCTTGGATAGCCAGTCGATCCAGGTTCGAACAATGGTTCCGATCGCGCATGACCGCATGATAAGCCGTATTTGGCTGTTCGGTGCCGTGAATGAGGATCCTGAAATCCGTCGAGTAAGGCTCGAGGGAGCGCTGTCGTTTCTAGGTCCCGGAGGATTCGCTACCCCGGATGACGTGGAGATGCTCGAAATCAGCCAGCGTGGCTATGCGATCGGCGGCGTCGAGTGGAACGACATATCAAAGGGCTTTCATGCGGGAGAAGATACCGCGGACGGAGAGCTGGATCAGCACATCGATAACGAAATTCAAATGCGAACATATTGGGTCGAATATGATCGGATCATGAATGATGGCCCGTCGCACGATGCTCAAAATGTACGGGTAACGGAGGCCGCGCTGTGAGTGCCGTTGTGCAGGAATTGCCTCGGCGTCTTATCACGCGACTGACGGTCGAGGACTTTCTCTATCGCGAGGCCGCGTTGCTTGACGCATGGAAGCTCGATGAATGGCTGGCGCTGTTCGATCTTGAGGGGTCTTATGAGGTAACACCGGTCGGCATCAAAGACCCAGAGACGGTATCACGAGCCGTTGCATATTTCTTGGTAGGTGATGATTATGAGCGCCTGCAGCAACGCATTGTGCGGCTCCAGAAGCCGAGCGCGCATGTCGAATGGCCTCGCTCGGAAACGCGGCACTGCTACACCAATGTCATTGTCGAGGACGAAAACGACACGGATGTTCGGCTTCGGTGTAATTTCATCACCCGAAGGATGAAGAGGGGCGTTACTGAATATTGCGGTACGAACCTCTTTCACCTTGTCAGAGCCGGCGATGATTTCAAGATTAAAGCAAAACGAGTCATATTGGCGCAAGACGTGCCATATTTGCATCAGGGCACTGTCTCGATGATCCTATAGCCGTTGCCCGCGATGTGCTTCTCGAGAGCTGTGGCTTCAGGCGGCGAATAACCGAGCGAGGACGATCTGCGGACAAATGTGCGCCGATGCGGCAGAGTGAGGCAGAGCATAAACTGGAAGCCTATACCGAGCGGAATCGCTGAAGGGCGATCGGTCAAAGGGTATCCGGAGGCAGTGATCCGCAAATCAATTGCTTACGAACCTCGCTCGGTGTGCGAGCGAACCATCGCCGACAGCTTCTGGTAAGGGCCGACGACTCGCTGTAGCCGAGCAACTCCGCTACTCGGGATAGCGACAACGAAGCCGTTGCAAGGTATCGGCGAGCGGCCTCACGCAGGATCTCGTCGCGAAGCTCTTCGAAAGTGGTGCCTTCGTCCCGCAATCTGCGCTGTAGCGCCCGCGGATGCATATTCAGCGCACCGGCCACCGACGTCTGGTTGCACCGTCCGCTTTCGAACAGCTTATTGGCGGTAGATCGCACATTCCATGCAAATCGGCGAGCAGGAGGCGGAAAGTGCCGCTGCAGAAAATTGTCGGCAAGCTCATACAGCAGATTGTCGCGGCCGGGTATCGGCAGGAGGCATGTCGCGCGATCGAGCACGAGACCGCTGAACGGCATCGCTAGGACGACGGCCTGACCAAAATAGCGCAGATAATAGGAGCTGCCTTCGGTGGAGCTATGCGTGAAGGCAACATTCTGGACCTTTGCCTGGCCGTTGGAGAGGGCCTGGATCGCGAGAAATGCTCCAAGAACTCCGCGCTCTATCGCCTGACGGCAAGAGGCGGCGCCAGGTAGCCCGATCTCAAAAGTCATCCTTATGCCACCCGTCGATTCTTCAGGCTGCAGTTGGATAACCAAACCCGGACAATAAGATTGAATATTATTGGAACAATACAACAGTGCGTCGCCGATCGTGGCCGAATGGCGCATGGCGACTCCGAGTGGTCCAAGGATTGATAATGGCCCTTGCCGGAACCCAAGCATCAGACCGAAATCCTGCCGGCCGAGGTTGGACGCCGTAGCCTCCAGCAAATCCATCATAGCCCGGTAAGAAACGAATGCCCCTGTCGACTCAAGCACATCAGGCCCAAGACGATGGCCCAGCAATAGTGGTTCGGGGTCTCCGCCCAATTCCTCTACGCATTCGCGGAAACCCCGAAGAGCCTCGACTCGGATTGCATCGCTCGATTCATTCTTCCTGCTGGCCGAGCCCATCGCTTTGACGATCATGGCTGTTTGGAACTGTGCAAACCGAAGCCGGACATAAATCGTTCAGGCTCGCTCAACATGCGCGCTCTCCGTCATCACAAACCATTCTACCGCACTTTGTCGCCAAAAGATAAAAGCACGTCGCGGCCGGTAAATACAACTAAAATTCTATTGTATATTAGAAAGTGTCCGAGCCATAGAGGGGGAGAGTGCCGCTCCTAATTCCGGTGGACCATATAGGAATGGCGAGCGTGGCATAAATCCGTTGCCGACGGGCTCAACGAGAAAATCGTGTGGGAGAGGAACAATGATGAGGGTTCAAGTCGAGCTGGCTGCCGTATCGAAGGGGTGTCGCGGCAAAGCGGCTGTTTGGGTTGGCGGCTCGTTGCTCGTGCAGGCGGCGCTTGGCCTGTCGCCAGCGTGGGCGCAGTCGGCGGCTGCCACCGATCCTTCCGGGCCTCAGGCCGAGGCATTTGTCGCAGGCGGCGACGAAATCGTTGTCACGGCGCGTAAGCGCGAAGAGAGCGCGATTTCTGTGCCGGTGGTCGTAACGGCGATGGGCAGCCAGGAAATTCAGCGGCGCGCTATCAACAATATCGATCTGATTGCGAGGGCGGTTCCCGGACTTATAACCGGCGAAGGCGGTGGCACCAT
>SCUQ01000626.1 GCA_004297635.1 Rhizorhabdus sp.
GGAAATTGGCGATGCGGCCGCCGAACTGCTTGCGCTCGAGCGCATAGGTGAGCGCCATGCCGATCAGCCGGTCGCACATGCCCAGTGCCACCGCGCCGATATGGATGCGGCCGCGATCGAGCACCTTCATCGCGGTCTTGAAGCCGCGTCCGGGAACCCCGCCGATGATGTTCTTCGCGGGGATGACGACATCGTCGAGGATGACATCGGTGGTGACGGCGCCCTTCTGGCCCATCTTCTTGTCGGGCTTGCCAAGCGAGATGCCGGGGGTATCGGCCGGCAGGATGAAGGCGGAAATCCCGGCGGCGCCCTTCACATCGGGGGCGGTGCGCGCCATCAGGGTGAAGACGCTCGCGCGGGGCGCGTTGGTGATGTAGCGCTTGGTGCCGGTGATCCGGTAATTGTCCCCGTCGGCGATCGCGAGGGTGCGCAGCGATCCGGCATCGGAGCCGGCTTCGGGCTCGGTCAGGCCGAAGCTGGCAATGGCTTCGCCGGTGGCGAATTTGGGTAGCCATTCGCGCTTCTGCTCTTCGGTACCGTCCATGACGATGCCCTGGCTGCCGATCCCGACGGTAGTGCCGATGACCGAGCGGAAGACGATCGAGGCGCGGGTCAGCTCACGGATGATCGCGGCTTCCTCGGCCATGGAGCAGCCCAGGCCGTCGTAAGATTCAGGAATGGAGATGCCGAACAGGCCCAGCTCGCGCATCTGCGCGATGATGTCGGCCGGTACGGCATCGGCTTCCTCGACGGCATCCTCGGCCGGAATCAGCCGCTCGTCGACGAAGCGGCGCACGGTGTTGCGGAACAGTTCGAACGTTTCGGCGTCCATCGGAACAATCTCCCCTGAAGCCCGCCGATCTATGGCGGGGGCTTCATATGAGTCAACAAATATTGCACAGCAGGATAAAATTCAGCGGATGCGCCGTCGCTTGGGGGTCATGCCACCAGACCCTGATCGTGCAGCCGGCCGATCGCGCCGCTGTCGAGCCCGAGCAGTTCGGCCAGTATCTGGTCGCTATGCTCGCCCAGCCGCGGCGCGGATGCCAGCGGGCGGCGCGGTTCGCCCGCGAGCGTCGCCGCTGGACCGGAGGCCGGATAGGTCAGGCCGCTCGGATGGCGGATCGTCTGGAACAGCGGATTGGCGGTGAACAGCCGCGCATCGCCGGTGACGGCCTGGTGCAAGGTCTGATATTCGCCCCAGGTGACGCCGCCCGTGTCGAAGGCCGGCTTCAGCACGCTGCTGTCGCGTGCGGCAAAGGCGGCCTCGAACAGCGGGAAGAGGCGGGCGCGATGGACGAAGCGCAGGCCTTCGTCCTGGGCGAAGCTGATGCCCAGTTCGGCTTCGATCGCCGCCACCGCCGCGGTGAGGTCGAGCGTCGCGAGCAGGCCGCTCCATTGGCGCGGGGTGATCGCCACAACGATCAGCCGCT
>SCUQ01000253.1 GCA_004297635.1 Rhizorhabdus sp.
CCGACCGCGCGCAGCCCGGCCAGCGCCGCCGCCAGCGCTGACGGATCGTCGGGCGCGAACAGCGTCCCCGTCACCCCGTCCTCGATCAGTTCGCGATGGCCGCCGACGTCCGACGCCGCGACCAGCCGGCGCTGCGCCATCGCCTCCAGCGGCTTGAGCGGCGTTACCAGGTCGGTGAGCCGCATCGACTTGCGCGGATAGGCCAGGATATCGGTGAGGCTGTAATAGCGTTCGACCTCCTGATGCGGCACCCTGCCGACGAAACGGATGCGCTCGCTTACCGGTGATGCCGCCGCCTGGGCGCGCAATGCCGCCTCCATCGGCCCGCCGCCGACCATCAGCAGCGCGGCATCCGGGCGCCGCGCGACCAGCAGCGGCATCGCCGCGATCAGATCGTCGAGCCCCTCATAATCGTAGAAGGAGCCGATGAAGCCGATCACCTCGGCGCCGCGCAGACCAAGCTGATCCATCAGCGCGACATCGGGCGGCGGCGGATCGCCGAACAGGTCCAGATCGACACCGTTGGGCGATACCATGATCTTGTCGGCGGCGATCCCGCGTCGGACGAGATCGGAGCGCAGCCCCTCGCAGATCACCGCGACCGCATCGGCGCCCCGTACCACATGCGTTTCCAGCATCCGGGTCAGCCGATACATTGCCGATCCCTCGCGCCCCGTGCCGTTGCCGACGGCGGCATCCTCCCAGAAGGCCCGGATTTCGTAGAGGAAGGGCAGTTTCAGGCGTTTCGCCGCGCGCAGCCCTGCCAGGCCGATCAGCGCCGGCGAATGGGCGTGGAGAATATCGGGGCGAAAAGCCGCGGCGACCTCGATTATCCGCCGTTCGAGCGCCCGCACCTCGCGCCATTCGCCGATCGGTGCGGGCGCCGGAGCGATCTTCGGCGTGCGACGGAAGCGCAGCCCTTCCTCCTCGGCCGGATCGGGCAGCGGATCGTTATAGCGCGGCCCGGTGACGCCGAGCACGTCCCAGCCCATCGAAATCTGCGCCTTGAGGATGGCGCGCGTACGAAAAGTATAGCCGCTGTGGATCGGCAGGCTATGATCGAGGATATGGAGGATCTTCATGTGGCGCGAAACGCGCATGAAGAGGCCGGATATGTCAACCGGAATCGGGTCGGGCGGACCTGCGGACGTAAATGGAGATGGCCGTGACGGTCGCGAAGGGGTGCCAGGGCAGCAGCGGAAAGGGTGCGATCGGGGTTCATCGCGGCCCCGCCCCGCTGTGGCCGGCGGCGATATCCCGGCACCGGGCCGCGGCCGGCCGAAGCCCCGCTATGACCTCGCGGGCGCCGGGGCCGCAGCCATGATCGACACGCTTTCGATCCTTCTCGCGCATTTCCTGCTCGGCTTCGTCGCGATCCGCATGCTGAACAACCCCGATCTGAACGAAGAGCCGATCGGCTCGGGCCGTCATTTCAAGTCGATCCTGCCGAAGAAACAGGCCCCCAAACGCGCCGGAGTCGAAACCGGCGAGGCGCGCCCCGGCTCGAACCGTGCGTGACATATTCCTCATCGGCTTCCTGGTGGCGCTGCTGCTGTCGGGATTCCGGCGCCCCTTCCTGTTCGTCTGCGCCTATATCTATGTCGACATCGTCTCGCCGCAGCGTCTCTCTTATTATCTGCTGAGCTCGATCCCGGTCTCGCTCATCGTGTTCGTCGCGGCCTTTATCGGCTGGGCGATCAACGACGACAAATCCTTCGCAAAACCGTCCCCCCGCCAGGTCATCCTGATCGTCCTGCTGCTGCTATGCGGTTACACCACCCTCACCGCCGACTATCCGGATGCCGCGCAGGAAAAATGGGCCTGGGTCTGGAAGGCGCTGGTCTTCTCGATCTTCATGCCGATGACGCTGTACACCCGCGTGCGGATCGAAGGCGTGCTGCTGTTCATGCTGCTCTGCCTGTCGTCGATCGCGGTGGTCGGTGGTGCCAAGACGCTGGCCGGCGGCGGCGGCTATGGCACCTTGAACCTGATGGTCGCCAACAATAGCGGCATGTACGAAAGCAGCACCATCTCTGCCTTCGCGATCTGCTCGATTCCGCTGATCCTCTACATGTCGAAATATTCGACGCTGATACCGCCGTCGATCTTCGCCAGGGTCTACTGGTATGCGCTGGCCTTCGCCTGCCTGCTGATCCCGATCGGCACCCAGACGCGAACCGGCCTGCTCTGCATCGTGTTGATGGCCTTGCTGGAGCTGCGCGCCGCCAAGCGGCGGATGCTGTACCTGGGCATCATGGCGGGGATCGTCATCGCTGGCATTCCGTTCCTGCCGAAAAGCTATACCGAACGGATGGATACCATCCAGGGCTATCAGGCCGACGCCTCGGCCTCGACCCGCATCGCGGTGTGGAAATGGACGATCAACTATGCCGCCAGCCACCCGTTCGGCGGCGGCTTCAACGCCTATATCGGCAACAAGCTCGAAATCGATATGAGCTACAAGACCGCCGACGGCACGGTGGTCAAGGTGATCGGCTATGATGCCGGCCGCTCCTTCCACAACGCCTATTTCGAGATGCTCGGCGAACAGGGCTATCCGGGGCTGGCGCTGTTCCTGCTCGTCCATATCATCGGTATATTCCGCATGGAGGTGGTCCGACGAACCTACCGAAAGGAGGAAGGACCCAATGCCTGGGTCGCGCCGCTTGCGGCGGCGCTTCAGCACGCCCATCTGATCTTCATGCTGGGCTGCTCCTTCGTCGGCATCGCCTTTCAGCCCTATATCTATTTCATCATCGCGGTGGAGATATCGTTCGACCGCTATGTCCAGACCTATGTGAAGAAAAAGGTCTGGAATCCGTTCCGCAAGCGCCGCCGGGAGGTCGAGGCAGCGGAGCGTCAGGCGGCCGAGGAGGCCGAGGCCCGCGCGGCTGCCGAAGCCGCCGCGGCCGAGGCGGAGGCCGTACCGGAAGCCGATCGCGGCTTTGCCCGGGCCGGGGAACACCGCCGTACCCAGCCTCGTTGGGGCACCTTGACCGGAAAATGATGGAAGGCAGAATGTCTAAGACGGGTGAAGCCGCCGCCAGGCAGGATCAGGGATTGGTGCAGTCGGTGGCCGATCTGGAATTGTTCCGGGACCAGACGTTGGCGTGGATCGCCAATCATTATCTGAGCATTGCC
>SCUQ01000254.1 GCA_004297635.1 Rhizorhabdus sp.
CGTGTGCTCTTCCGATCTCTGGCATCCCTCCCGATGAATTGTCGCGCATCGGACACCGCTTCTATCGCGGCGACAACAGTGCCGGCACCGGCGGAGCCGGGCTGGGCCTGTTCATGGCCAACGAGTTGATCGGCCTTCACGGCGGGCGCCTGGACATACGGTCCGCACCCGACCGGGGTACCGAGGTGGAGGTGATGCTGCCTGTCCAACGAACCGGAGCCGGCCATCGGGCGCCCGGTACATTACGTAGCGCATCGTCCGATGATCTGGGCGACAAGCATGAAACGCAGACGAAGGAGTCGGCCGCTCCCCTTGGACCTGCGCCTGTTGTGCCGATCTAAGGCCGAAAAGGGTTCACGGGAGGGGGCGGTGTTTGGAAGCTATGGGGATGAACGTGGGATCGAACGGACCGGCCGGGCCACGAGCCGAAGCATGGCAGAGGGCGACCGCATTGTCGCGCAGTGATTTTCGCATTTTGTGCGTGGAGGATGAGCCGGAGATCCTGGCGGATATCGTTGAGGAGCTCTGCGATGCCGGCTTCGCCGCGACCGGTGCCAAGGATGGCGAGGAAGCGCTCCACCTCATCAGGGAAACACGGCCCGATCTGGTCGTCAGCGACATACAGATGCCGCGGCTTGATGGGTTTGCCCTGCTGCGCGCCGTCCGCGCCGGCGACGATCTGACGAACACCGTGCCGTTCATTCTGCTGACCGCCTATGGCGACAACCGGCATATGATCGAAGGACGGCAGGCCGGTGTCGACGACTATATCGTGAAACCCATCGACTTCGAGTTGCTGATCGCCGCCATCGAAGCCCGGCTGGAAAATTGCGCGCGGCGGGACGCACAGTCACGTAACCAAGCGACCGGCGCCTCGCCGCAGGAGCGCAAGGCGGCGCGCGGCAAGATCGCCGCATTAAGCACGCGCGAGCGCCAGGTTCTGGAGAAACTCAGCCTTGGATGCGCGAACAAGGTCATTGCCTATGAGCTGGGGCTGAGCATTCGGACGGTCGAACTCTACCGCTCATCCCTGATGCGCGCCCTGGGGGTCAGATCGCTCGCCGACGCGCTGAAGATCGCCATGGCGGGAGGCCTGATCGACCTCACCGCGACCACGCGGTCCACTATTCGCAACCGATGACCAATATCGATTTCACGCTGGATCAATCGTCGGCGCGGCGATCGGCGCGATGAGCGCCATCGAGCGCTCCTCCGAAGCGATCTCACAGATCGTATCGCTGATCGACGGCATCGCGTTGCAGACCGGTCTCCTGGCGTTGAACGCAGCCCGCCCTGCGCGACGGGATGAGCCCGTCATTGGGCCCCTGCGCCGCACCGCCTGAGCATCCCGATCCCATCGAAAGCATGGAATCCGCAGCGCATCTGCGGCGCCTACGGTCCAATAGGGATCTGGAATGTCCGGGGATGGATCGAAGCTCCGGCGAACAGGGCATCGCCCTCGTCACGCACGCGCGACGCCGTCGAATCGCGATCGGCCGTTCAACAGGCGGCGAAGCTCCGCGAATCGGAGAACCCTCTTACCTTTCGCGCCATCGCCCATAGCTCGGCAGGGTTGCGGCAGGAGAGATCGGACGCGGTCGTTATCGCATCAGCATCGTTCGCTGCGTCGATCTCGACACAGTCCTCGATATGCTCACCCAAGGAATCCAATATGTACAGCCGGTAGAGGTTCATCATTGTCTCGGATCATTATTCTGTTGAAACCGAGATATGGTTAACCTTCATTTTTGATAATCTCGTTGATTCCGCAGTGCGGATATTACCTACGGCAATATATTATTATCATATTCACCCATATCGACTTCAGTGTGTTGCGTTGCTTACAAATAATCACCCTGATGTTCGGTAAAAGCGAGACTTGCTCCGAGTGAACC
>SCUQ01000255.1 GCA_004297635.1 Rhizorhabdus sp.
GAAGCAGATACCGGCTCCGAAGTGAACCGGGACATAGGCATATTACCAATCTGTCAGGAAAACTCGTGATAAAAATCATCATCGTAATGAAGAAACGAAAAGGAATGTCTCGGGAGGATTTTAGGAATCACTACGAGAATTGCCATGCGGTGTTGGGTAGGAAGTATCTCGGCCATCTTTTTGAAAGATACGTCAGGAATTATCCGTCCAGCAGGCTCGATATCGACGACGAGGGGGGCGAAACGATCGACTGCGTCACGGAAATCTGGCTGAAGGATGCTGCGGCCCTCGCACAAATGCAGGAGATTATCGCCACGCCGGAAATACGCGCTGTATTCGAAGCGGACGAGAAGCTGTTTCAAGACAAAGCGGCTAGCCGTTTCCTGATTGTCGACGAGGTGGAGGGCTGATCCATGCGCCGCGCGCGACACGGCTGACGCAAGCGGCAGCGAATTGAATATAGGCGCTGGCGCGCGTCTACAGATGGTCTCACGGTGGCTATGGGTGCCGTGAAGCGGCGCCTGTCGCCCCTTTGCAGGCTGTGTAATCGCCCCACCAGGAGCGGCGCGTTCGATCGGTATCATTCGGATGCCCCACGGCAACAGGCAATGACGCATCCGACACGACCTGCGCCGTTATGTGGGGGGACGACCGGAAATCTAGAAGGAAATGGTGGACGCACTAGGGCTCGAACCTAGGACCCGCTGATTAAGAGTCAGCTGCTCTACCAACTGAGCTATGCGTCCACAATACCGCGCTGGGGGTTGGTGCCTCCCGTCGTGGAGGCGCGCTGTTAGCCCGGCTCGGCCGGGTTGTAAACAGGCAAAAAGCGATAATTTCACATCGGCTGCCAGGGGGATTGCTGGCGCGCGATATGGATGTCGGCGGGTGGCTCCCCGGCTCGCCAGCGGGCATCGATCGCGTCATAGGCCGTTTCGAGAAAGGTGGTGAAGCGCCCCGTGTCGAACAGGGGCGACGCCAGTCTGGCAAAGGACAATCGGTCGCGAATCCCGTTGAGTTTCTCCCGGTTCAACGCGAGCTCGAGGGCCATGGCTTCATAATGCTCGCGGTCCCGGGCGATCAATTCGGGCAGCCCCGCGGCGCGGAGCAGGCTGGAGGCTACCCGCGACGGGAAGCTCACGCCGGGAACGGTAATCAGCGGTTGTCCGGCCCACAACGCGTCGTTCGCCGTGGTATGCGCGTTGTAGACGAAGCAGTCGAGGAAGAGATCGGCGAGCCGGAGCCGCGCGAGATGCTCGGGATTGGGCAGCGGATCCGCGAATATCAGACGCTCGGGGGCGATGCCGTGCCCGGCAGCCTCGCGGCGCAGCCTTTGCTCGGCATGGTGTTCGTCGCCGAGCAGCCACAGCACCGAGCCCTCGACCGCGCCGAGCAGGCGCATCCATATCGCAAAGGCATCGGCACCGATTTTGTAGCTGGCGTTGAAGCAGCCGAAGACAAAGCCCTGCTCCGGTAGCCCCATCGCCCTGCGCGAGGGTGTGGCGGCTATCGGCCGCCGGTCGTCGCTCGATAGATAGGTATCGGGCAGGTAGATGATCCGCTCCGCATAATGACCGCGCTGCTCGTCCGGGATCACCCACGGGTCGGCAATCAGATAATCGAGCAGCGGTGCGCCGAGTGTGCCGGGATAGCCAAGCCATCCGACCTGCAGCGGCGCTGAGCCTTCCGCGAAGATGCCCGGTCGGCTGTCATAGGTCAGCCCCTTCAGGTCGATCGCTATGTCGACCTGCTCCTGACGGGCCAACCGGGCGATATCGGCGTCGGTGAGTGCGCGGACATCCTCGAAATGGTCGATCGACGCCCGCAGCCGCCGGCGCGCCATATCGTCCCGGTCCGGGCCATAGGAAAAGGCGTGAATGGCGAAACGCGACCGATCATGTCGTTCGAAGATGCCGGCCATCAGATGCATGGTCG